>JAGHCE010000104.1 GCA_021160625.1 Planctomycetota bacterium
CAACATATCCTTCGTGAAGAAATCCCCGCCGGTCATCCATATCCAGGCCGAGTACCGGTGCCAGTGGTTGTTGTTCGTGAAAAAGCCCCACTGGTCGATTCGGCCGTCGCCGTCACGGTCTTTTGTGAGTTTCTTTGCCGCCGCCAGCAGGTCGTCCCTGGTCCAATCGCGATTCGGGTAATCAACGCCCGCCTCGTCCAGAAGGTCCTTGTTGTAGAAAAGACAAACGGTCGAAAAGGCCTTTGGAATGGCATACTGTATGTTGTCCCAATTCCCCTCGTCCATACACTGCGGGAAAAGCGCGCTCGGATCGAATTCGCTGTCGTTCTTGATCCACTTGTCAAGCGGTTCCACCGCATCAAGGTAAATGAATTTCGGCAGGTTCGGCTGCTCTATGCCTGAAACGTCCGGCGGGATGTTGGCGACTATCATAAACTCGAGCTTCTGCCAGATGTTGCGCCAGGGGAAGCGGACGTCCTTTATCTCGATGTCCGGATGCAGCTCCTTGTAGGCCTTGGTAAAAGCCTTCTGCGCCTTGATGTCGGAGGCCGTGGCAGGTATGAGAACCGTGAGAGTCTTTTCGGGCGGGTGCGGCTTCTTGCCGTAGATGACCACGCCCATCACCGCCGTGATAGCAACGAACATCACGATAAGCACAGCGAAAATGGCATTCTCGGTATCAATCTTGCCCGACAAGCCGTGCCCCTCCCGTGTGATGGTGCAGCAAACCAAACCTGGCCCAGCATTGTACGCAGTGCCTTCCTTTTGTCAAAGCGATACTCGGGGGAGGGCTTCGCCCCCTTTCTGTTATGGGGGCCGGCACGTTGTGCCGGGAAGTCCACTGACCTTCCGCGGGCGAGGCGTGCCTCGCCCCTACGTTGCAATGTGGCACTGGTGGTCGCTTGCGAGCGCCGTGGCGATTTTGTCCACCAGTGGGGGTCTTCGACCCCTCTTTGCTACGGAGGCCACGGACGTTGTCTGCGGCAGTCAACCGACCTTTCGCGGACACGTCGCGCCGTAATTCCACACCTGCAGCGGACGAGAGGCTATTGAACAGTGGGCTCTCTGCCGTAGAATAGGTTGTGGCTTTTGTGGGCGAGTGGTGGAATGGCAGACACGAAGGACTTAAAATCCTTCGGCCTTTAGGGGCCGTGAGGGTTCGAATCCCTCCTCGCCCACCACTTGGTTACTGACGCGGCCTGTGCTTGTCCGGCTGTTGGAGTGTCTCAGAACCTGGCCGTATCTCCGGAGAGTGCGTTTCTATGCAGGAAACACCGGCGAGTCTCGACAAGAATACCCAACTGCAGGAAACGCCCTTCGAGCCGCTCGTCAGCGTCGTAATCCCCACGCCGCCCGATATGGAAAAACCCTCTGCGCTTGCGGCCTTCGAAAATCTCGACTACCCGAAAGAGAAGATCGAGGTCATCCTGGCCAAGGGGCACCAGCCGGCGCTGCAGAGAAACCTCGCCGTCGGCGAGGCAAAGGGCGATATCATCTTCTTTCTCGACGATGACTCCATCGCCCAGGCGAACCTCTTCCGGGCGAACATATCCTCTTACAAAAACGAAAAAGTGGTAGGCGTCGGTGGGCCTGTGCTGCCGCTTGAGCCCAAGACCACCGTCCAGGCCGCAACGGACCTCGTTTTCGCCAGCATCTTCGGCGACTTCAGGGGGTGTATGAAATACGCCAAGAGGGGCGCGGCGCGCACCGTCGCCGAGGACGAGCTTATCCTGTGCAATATGAGCATCCGCAGAAACATCTTCGAAGAGGTCGGAGGGTTTCACGAGACGCTCTATCCCAACGAGGAAAACGCGCTTCTCTACAAGATACTCACCTTCGGTAGGGGATGGGTGTTTATGTACGCGCCGGAGGCCGCCATCCGCCGGGCCCGACCGGAAACGGTTGGTGAGTTCGCCAGAAAGATATTCGGTTACGGGACGGGCCGCCTGGAGCAGACGCTTGTGCGGCCCTCGCCGGTGTGCATCCTGCGCCTGAGTACGGTGCTTTTCCCGCTCTACTGGTTACTGCTGCCGCTTATGGCATTTGTGACACCGTGGGCGGGGGCGCCGGCGGCGCTCTATATTGCCGGCGACCTTGCAATGACGGCCAGGATATGGCGAACCGTGCGTTCGCTCAAGCTTTCCCTTGCCGCCTTTGCCCTCTTTCCGGTTATGCACATTGCGTACCCCTGCGGGATTATCTGGGCAGCCACGGTGAGGAGAATATTCGGTCGCAGGCCGCGCGAGAGCGACGTGGAAATAGTGAAGGTGAAGGAATTCGGATAGCCCCGGCCACAGGCCCCCTCCCGAAACGAGCGCGTTATCCTGCAGCGGTCCTTTCGGAAAACTTGCGGAATGCCTGGCAGGTTTGCATCGGGTCGGTGCAGCAGGTCAGCACTATCTCTTCGAGATTGAGGAGGCAGTTTTTGTCGCCGAGGTATTCCCGGATTCGGCAACGAAGCGCAATCTGCGGGCCGTCTTGCCTAAGATGCGGGTCGATGAAATTGCGCAGGTAAACCTGCCCCTTGCCATAGGGGCAGCGGATCATCTTTTCGAGCTTGTTCTGGCGCTGGGTAAGCGACATCTTCTCGTGGCTGCCGTTTGTCATATTGTTCTCTGCTTGACGGTTTTCCGGAAAAAGCGTATCCTTGTGAATATACACCACATACACAAGCGCGGGACGTAACATCTGGAAAAACCGGCCCGCTTGACATTATTGAACAGCACCGGAGATGGCGTTATTCCGGTGGTGGATAAGCCGCCAGTGGCACATAACGCCCGTAGGGGCGAGGCATGCCTCACCCGCGAAAGGTCAGTTGACTGCCTCGGGCAACGCCCGTGGCCCCCATAGCAGGAAGGGGTCGAAGACCCCCCTTGAGTGCCGAACAAATATTGTGCAACCAACGCCTTCTGGCGCAACAGGTAAATGTGCAGGTAAATTCGCGTGGACGTCAAAGCATTTTTGAATGAACTTGCCGGCAAGCCGTGGTACCGCAAGCAGATTGCGCTCATAAAGCGCATTCCGGCCCGATGCGCCCGCTACTCGGGCGAGGTCGATCTGCCTGAAGCCCTTCGCAAGGCGCTCCGGTCAATCGACATCGAGCGCCTCTACACCCACCAGACCGAGAGCCTGCGCATCGTCCGTTCGGGTGCCAACCTCGTCGTCGTCACCGGCACCGCAAGCGGCAAGACGCTCTGCTACAACCTTCCGATCCTGGAAACGCTCTGCGCCGACCCCTCCGCACGGGCCCTGTATCTTTTCCCCACGAAGGCCCTCACGCAGGACCAGACGGCGACGCTCAACCGCCTCCTGGCTCCCGAAAGCCCCCTCGCCGGCACGGCGACGGCGGCCATCTACGACGGCGACACGCCGAAACACCAGCGAAGCCGCATCCGCCAGAACGCCACAATACTCCTCTCCAATCCCGATATGCTCCACGTGGGCATCCTGCCGTACCACCCGAAGTGGGCGCATTTCCTGCGAGGCCTCAAATACGTCGTGATAGACGAGATTCATACCTACAGGGGCATTTTCGGCTCGCACGTGGCCAACTGCCTGCGCCGCCTCAAGCGCGTGGCGGCCCACTACGGGGCAAAGCCGCAGTTTATCGCCTCTTCCGCGACCATCGCGAACCCGAAACGCCTCGCCGAGGCGCTGGCCGACGAGCCCTTCGACCTTGTCGACGAGGACGCCTCGCCGCAGGGGGAGAAGTTTTTCGTCATCTGGAATCCGCCGGTAACGGATACCCGCAACTTCCTGCGGCGCAGTTCCAACGTTGAGGCATCCCAACTCCTCGCAGAGCTTGTCAAGAACTCCTCATCGACGATCCTCTTCGCTCGCGCTCGCATCGTCACCGAGCTCGTGCACCGCTACACGGTGGAACGCCTCAAGGCGGACAAGGCCACCTCGGCACTGGCCGGCAAAGTGAGCCCCTACCGTGGCGGCTACCTTCCCGAAGACCGCCGGCGGATCGAAAGGGAGCTGTTTTCCGGGAGGCTCCTGGCGGTGAGCTCCACAAACGCCCTTGAGCTGGGGATAGATGTGGGAAGCCTCGACGCTGCAATTCTGGTGGGCTATCCGGGCACGCGCGCGGCCTTCTGGCAGCAGGCCGGTCGTGCGGGCAGGCGCGGAGAGGAGAGCTTAGCGATACTCGTGCCCTATGACGAGCCGATAGACCAGTTCATCGCACATCGGGGGGACTTCCTTTTCGACAAGCCGGTCGAGGAGGCCATAATCGACCCGGAAAACGCGCACATCCTCCAGGGGCACGTGCTGTGTGCGGCGGCCGAAAAGCCGCTCGACGAGTCCGACGCCTCGTTCCTCGGCGACAAGATGCTGCCGGTGGCGGATGCACTCGAAAAGGTGGGCAAGCTCAAGCAACTCGGCGGGAAGTACTACCTTTCCTCGCCCGATTTCCCCGCTGCGGGGTTGAACCTCCGCCTGGTATCCTCCGACACGTACGAGATCGTGGACATCACGGACCACAAGCCGACGGTCATCGGCAACGTCGACTCGATAAGCGCGCCGGAGCTCGTGTACCCGGGCGCAGTGTACCTCCACGAGGGAACGTCGTACCTCTGCGAGCGGCTCGACGTGGAAAACAAGGTGGCCGCAGTTCGTCGGGGAGAAGTGGATTACTACACGCAGCCGATCCTCGCTTCCGCCGTCAAGGTCGCCTCAACGGGCGAGAGCCGCCGGCAAAAGTCCTACGAGGCGTTCCTCGGCGACATCGACGTGACCTGGGCGACGGTCGGCCTCAAGAAGATCCGGTTCCTCACACAGGAAATGATAGGGCAGGGGGAGCTCGACCTGCCGGAGCAGACGCTCGTCACGCGCGCCGTCTGGATAATGCCGCATCAGTGGGTCTTCGACAGCATCGCCGACCTCGGCTGCCGGCCCGACGACGGGATGGTCGGTGCGAAGAACCTGCTTCTCGTGAGCCTCGCGGTCCTGGCTATGAGCGACCCTCGCGACATCTTCGGCATCGTCAGCGCCCGCAACACCCCGCGCGCGGCAATCTACCTCTATGACCACTACCCCGGCGGCATCGGCTACGCAGAAAAAGGCTACGACGGGATCGAAGACCTCCTCGCCCGGGCCCTGGACATCCTGAAAAACTGCCCCTGTCCCGCCGGGTGCCCCTCGTGCGTCGGCCTGCCGAACCTGAGGCCCCCGCTTCATCACAATCCCGAGCTTCACGGCGGCCCCGCCATCCCGGACAAGCTCACAACCGAAATACTCCTGGAGACACTCCTCTCCGGCGGCTCTTCCCAGCCGGGTGACCAGTGACGTAGGAAGGCCAGTGACGTAGGGTGCGGCTTGCCGCACGCGGAATAGATGTAGGGGCGAGGGGAGCCTGGCCCGCAGAAGGTCAGTTGACTGCCTCGGACAACGCCCGTGGCCCCCGCAGCAGAAAGGGGGCGAAGCCCCCCGGCGGCTCTTCCCAGCCGGGTGGCCAGGCGGTATAATCGGCCCAGGTGAACTATGCCCGATGCCGAGAATAAAACCGATATCGACGAGCTCCGCCGGATGCTGCGCAGGATCGAGGGCGAGTCAAAGGTCAGGGCGCCTCGGCCGGCGCGTGCCGTCGCGATCGAGGACACCGTCGCCGGGCGCGTCGTCGAGACGGACAAGGGTGCGTTCTACCTTGTCGAGGAGGACGCCGACAGGTTTCTCCTGCCGGACGACGAGTTCTCGTCGGTTGCCGAGCTTTTTTTCAAGCGGGGCCAGGCAAACTTGGCGCATCTTCGGCGCCTTGGGCCGGCCTTGGGGGAGATGGCGGGCCTGCCGCCGGAACGCATTCTCTTTCTGGATATCGAGACGGCCGGCTTTCACGGTATGGCGCTCTTTCTGGTGGGGCTGTTGGTGTATCGCGAGGGGCGCTTCGTCGTCAGTGGACTCTTCGCGCGCGACTACGCCGAGGAGGCCGCCGTGCTGGAGTACCTGCGGGCGGCTTACGGCGCGTCGGACGCGGTGGTGACCTTCAACGGGCGCGCCTTTGACCTTCCCTTCATCGCGGACCGCGCCCTCGTTCACAGGGTGGAGCTGACGCGGCCCAGGCTTGACGTGGACCTCCTCCACGTGGCAAGGCGCATCTGGAAGAAGACGCTGCCGGACTGTCGGCTGGTAACGCTGGAGCAGCTCATCTGCGGCCGCAGACGAACCGGCGACCTCCCCAGCCACCTCATCCCGCAGGCCTACCACGACTACGTGGCCACCGGTAACGCGCGCCTTATGGCCGACGTCATCCGCCACAACGCCTACGACCTCATCACAATGGCGCACCTCTTAGCCAAAATCGCCAACGGATAAACAGTGCCGCAGCGCACGCAGGATACTGCACGGCGGAGCAAGACCCGCCGTGGCACACATATCATCCGTAGGGGCGAGGCACGCCTCGCCCGCGGAAGGTCAGTTGATTGCCACGGGCGACGCATGCGTCGCCC
>JAGHCE010000130.1 GCA_021160625.1 Planctomycetota bacterium
GCAGTTCCATTGCGGCCTCGATTGGGTTAGAATCTTTGCGGTGGGTCATGTCATCTCCTTTCTGGCAACGTGAGGGTTTCCAATAAGGAGAACACGGCTGGCCCACCACCGCAAGAGAAAATCCGCCCGGTAGAGGCGAGATCCGGCTCGCTACGCTCGCCTCCGCTTGCCTCTACCCGATAGCTAATTTACAGAAAGAATGATACACTACCAGCGTCACCTGCTCCTCTGGAATCAGACCAGTGATAATGTTAGGATTCCACCCCGCCCTTTTTTGATTCAACGCGGATGAGGTTTCTTCATTGCCTTGGACTTGCCGCCTTGGGTCCACACTGAATGAGCAATGTTTCATTTGCTTGACCTTGTTGAGATGGTGTATTCCAGAGGCTGGAACGTAGGCGAAGCCGGAGCAGCACAGCGCGCAACCAACTTCGCCGGAGGGGTGTTCCCTGACGACGTGCGTGGCCGTTCTTGATTGCATTCGCGTCTGCGTGCAGTGATCGTCTCCTTCGGGCATATGGTTTTTGCAGGCACGAAACGGCAACATTATCAGACGGTGCCGGCGGCCTGTCCCGAGACCCCCGAAGTGCCGCAAAACGGCGTTTTTGCGCCGCCGTGGCCGCATTTCGGGCGAAGTGGGGGCATTTTACGGACTGCCGAGCGCATCGGGTGCCTTTACGGATGTTGTATAATTGTGGCAAGGGGAAGGGCTGGCGCCTGTTACGGCTGTATGATTTTGTGAGGCGGTTGCAGTGATTGACCGCGGAGAACCCAACCCGTGCCTGGCCGGGCACACTGCCGGGTTCGGGCCGGCCGGTCCCGGTTACGGGCGGCTGTTGCCTGGTGGAGGAGCCTCGGTGCGCTTTGTCCCCCCGTTTCCCGTGGTGTCTTCCCGTTCAGGCGTTCTCGCAACGGCTCTTAGCGCAACGGCGGCGGCAGGTTCTGGAGGTCTCGGATGAATGTCCTGGTGGTGGATGACGAGATCGTCTCAAGGCAGATGCTTGAGAAGGTGGTCGCGAACCTCGGTTACGAGGTCGTCAGCGCAGGCGACGGCCTCGGCGCCTGGAACGTCCTGAGGCAAAGGGACGTGCAGTTCGTCATCGCCGACTGGGAAATGCCCGGTATGAACGGCCTCTCCCTGTGCAAGCGCGCCCGCAGCGGAGTTCTGGGCCGCTACGTCTACTTTATCCTGCTGACGTCGAGAACAAAGAGGGACGACATAATCAAGGGGTTGGAAGCAGGTGCCGACGACTACATAACGAAGCCCTTTGACGCCGCGGAGCTGCGCGTGAGGCTCAGAGCCGGCCAAAGGGTCATCGACCTCGAAAAGGAGCTCTCCGACAAGAACAAGACCCTCGAAGATCTTACTGTCCGCCTCGAGCGCGCAGCGGTGACCGATCCGCTCCTGGAGATTGGAAACAGACGCGCGCTTTACGAGTTTCTCGATCGCGTCGAACAGTCCTGCCAAAGATCAGGCGAGCCTTACACGCTCGTTATGTGTGACGTGGACAACTTCAAGGCCTACAACGACATCTATGGGCACCTTGCCGGTGACGATGTACTAAAGGACGCAGCCGGCGCGCTTTCGGGCGCGCTGCGGTTTTCGGACAGAGTGTTCAGGTTCGGCGGCGAGGAATTCGTCGCCGTCCTGCCGGGGACCGACTGCGAGGCGGGCCGCAAGGTCGCCGGGCGGATGCTTCGGGCGATAGAAGACCTCCAGGTGGAGCACAGCGGCAGCGCGGCGGCTGTCGTCACGATTTCCTGCGGGATTGCCTGTTCCCATGCCTCTGACAGTGATGAAGCCCGGCCTTGGGCCGAGCTTCTCAAGAGCGCCGACGTTGCCCTCTACCAGGCCAAGGAACAGGGCAAAAACCGCTCGGTTGTCGCAGCGGGGTCTGCCGGAGAAATCTCCTCGGCCACACCGGCCGGGGCAGAGGACCGTCGGGAATCCTGATCGCCGGACCCGCGCCTCCGGCTGCTGGGTACGGCCGCCATTCATCTCGCCCAATACTCCTCCCTACGCGCCTTGCCTGCAGGCACGAGCAAACCAGCGCCCCTGCATTGGGCCCGGCGCCGCACGGCGTTGGGGATTGCCAGGGGGCCGGGGGCTGCATAGAATTGGTCACGTTGTAATCGGGCACATTCTGCCATAGCTGAAAGGTGGAAGCAATGTTGAGGATAGTGTTCGCGGTTATTGTAGTGATGACAGTTGCCCCTGTTTTCCAGGCGGCTTTTGCGGGAGAAGCGCTTGACAACTACGTGCCGAAATATTTCGAGACGCGGCCGGGGGTGTTTTTCTACCTGTACCAGACGGACACACAGTGGGAAAAGGGGATTTTCTCCGGGCTGCGGCACGCCACGCCCGACTGTGTGACGCCGCCGGTGGCGCTGCGGTTTGATTTCCCGGTTGTCGATGGGCCTTCGGGCTGGCTTGAATACAACGTCGAGAACGCCCTGCCGCGCGACAGGGAAAAGAGCCTGGCCCTGCCGCTCGATTCGATCGGCATATCATTTCTCGTCAAGGGTGACGGCTCGGCCAACTTCGGCCGCGTCGAAGTCCGCGAGGACTACGGCAAGCCGGACACCGGCGTCGACTTCCCGCTCTCGGACACGAAATGGAAACAGGTTGTCGTCAAGTGGA
>JAGHCE010000070.1 GCA_021160625.1 Planctomycetota bacterium
GCCAGCACCTCCTGCAGGGTGCGAAGGCCCTTGCGGCGATGGAGGGGCGGTTTAACGTGGCGACTGCGGATATTCGACAGATGTCGGTGCCGGTCCTGAGGCACAGGGTATCGACGAACTTCCAGGCCCAGGCCGAGGGTGTGGACTCCACACAGATAATAAAACGGCTCCTCGTCGAGGTGGAGGAACCGGACGTGTCCAAGTATGGGGAGAGGTAGTGGCCCGCGTGGCGTTTTGTTAGGGGCTTTCCAGTGGCCTCGTACGAGAAGTATCTCCTGCCGGAGGTGTTGCAGAAGGTAACGCGCCTCGACCTCAGGGCAAAGTTCCTCGTCGAGGGGTTTCTTTCCGGCCTTCACGAGAGTCCGTACAAGGGATTCTCGGTGGAGTTTTCCGACCACCGCAAGTATGTTCCCGGCGACGCGCTCAAGCTCATCGACTGGAAGGTCTACGGCAAGACAGACCGCTACTATATCAAGCGCTTCCAGGCCGAGACGAATATGGAGTGCCACCTTTTTCTCGACCGCAGCGGCTCGATGGCGTTCCGGCCGCGGACGCTACCGCACAGGTTTATGACGAAGTTCGAGTACGCCACGGCTATTGCGGCGGCGCTGGGGTACCTGATGATAACCCAGCAGGACTCGGTGGGACTGGTGACCTTCGACGAGAGCATCAGGGAGTACGTCAGGCCCCGTTCGAAGCGCACGCACCTGGGAAATATCCTGTCGATCCTCTCGAACTGCCGCCCCGAAGGCCTCACCGACGTCTCCGGCAGCATCCACAAGGCGGCATCGTTGCTCAAGAAGCGCGGCCTGGTCGTGGTGCTCTCGGACCTCCTCGACGATCCCGACGCCATCGAGAACGCCCTGGCGCACCTCGTGTACCGAGGGCACGACGTGATTGTCTTTCACATCTTTGACGCCGCGGAGACCAACTTCCCGTACAAGGGGGGGATGGAGTTCGAGGACCCTGAGACGGGCGCGCGCCTCAAGGTGGACGCCGACGCCGTGCGGGCGGACTACCTCGAGGCAATCAGCGCCTTCGTGGCGGACATAAGGCGCCGGTGCCGCCTGCGGGGGGTGGACTATGTGCAGCTGGACACATCCGTCGCCTTCGACCAGGCGCTGGTGAGCTTCCTTTCCAATCGCAAGAGAAACTTCCTGTGAAAGGTGCGCCGGGATGCCGTTTTCCTTTCTGAATATGGCCCTCCTGGGCGCCGCGGCGGGGGCGGTCGTACCTGTGCTTGTCCATCTCCTGCACAGGCAGAAGGCCGCCGAAGACCTGCTGCCGACGCTTGGGTTTCTCACGGCCTCCCTTGCGGCCACCCGCAGGAGAATGCGCGTCCGTCACCTTCTCGTCCTTTTTCTGCGCGTGCTGGCGGTGCTTCTTATCGTGGTGACGCTCTCGCGCCCGGCGTACGTGGGAGCACTTTTCTTCAGACAGGGATCTGCACCGGTAAGCGCCGTTATCGTAGTGGACAACTCGGCCAGTATGGCCTACAGGGAGGCGAGACGCTCCCGCTTCGACGACGCGAAAAGGCTTGCCTCGAAAGCGGCAAAGAGCCTCCCGCCGGGCAGCCGCCTCGCGCTCGTGGTCACGGGCGTGGGGTCCAGGGCCGAGAGCCTGGATCGCGACTTCACCTTCAACACGTCGTCGGTCGCATCCCTCGTGAAGAAACTGGAAATCTCCGCACAGGGCGGCGACGTCAGCCTCGCCCTCGCCCGCGCATACGCAATGCTTGCCCGCGAAGCCGGGGACGAGGAGGCTCCCGCCGGCCGGGAGGTCTACGTCGTAACCGATTTGGCAAGGCATGCCTGGAAGGCGCCGGGCGGACTGCACCCCGGCGCCGGCACGGCCACCGTCATCCTCGACGTGGGCTCGCCGGCGGATGAGAACTTCCACGTGGAATCCGCCTCCGCAAAGTGGCGCACCGCGCCCCGGCCGCACGTCGAGGTGACCGCTGCCTTTGCAAGCGGTGCCCTTGCTGCCGGGCGCCTGGTAGAGGTGCACCTGGCAGGTTCCAAGCGGGCCGAGACGCTCCTTGACATCCCGGCGCGCTCCAGGGTCACCCACAAGTTCGAGATATCCGTTCTGGAAGGCCGCGACGGACCGCTCCAGGGGTGGGTTGACCTCGCCGACGCCGATCCCATAAAGGCGGACAACTCGCTGTACTTCACCGTCCCTGAAAAGCGGGAAATAAGGTGCCTGGTGGTTGATGAAGACGGCCGCGGCGGCGGGCCGGATACGGGGTTTTTCCTCCGCAACGCTCTTGAGCCGCCGGGGCTTTCGGGGGCGACGCAGGTCTCGGTCAAGCGCAGGGGGGCCCCCGGTCTCGAAGGCGGCCACCTCGCCGCCCACGACGTCGTCATACTTGCCGACGTTCGGACCCTTTCGCCGGCGATGTGGGGGGCCGTCGAGGCCTTCTGCGAGGCGGGCGGCGGCGTGGTTTTCTTCCTGGGCGAAAACGCCGACGCGCGCTCGTACAACCGGTTTCTCAAGAAGCACTTCGGCGTGCGCCTGGGCCCGTTGCATCGCCAGGCGGCGCCCGGCGCGAGGCTTTCGGTCCTGTCGTTCGATCACCCGGTATTTGCGGCCTTCTCCGGCGGTCGAAACGGTAACATCCAGGCGGCGAGGTTCTACCGGTGGCGCGTCCTGGAGAACCTGCCGGAGGGAAGCGCCGCAGTGGAACTGGCGCGCTTTGACGGCACCGGCGCGGCGCTCCTTGCGGCGCCCGCAGGCGCCGGCAGGGTCATCCTCGCGGCCTTCCTGCCCGTGGGAACCGCCACGGACCTGCCGCTTCGGGCGGCGTTTGTGCCGCTGGCAAACGAGATAGTCGCCTACGCCGCGGGCGGCACCGGTGGCGGGACGCTTCTTGCCCGCTCGAACTACCTCGTGGGCGAGCCTGTCGGCCTGCCGGTCGAAAAGCCCGGCGAGGTAACCCGCGCCCAAATCCTCACGCCTCTGGGTGGAAAGCCCGTGGAGGTAACCGCCGTTCCGGGCGCAAGGACGATCCCCTTCAGGGCGAGTTTCCCCGGCAACTACACAGCCGCCCTAACGGAATCCGGCGGCACGCGGCGCGTCGGCTTCAGCGTCAACCTCGACCCGTCGGAGTCCGAGCTCGAACGAATGACCCCTGAGGAGATCCGGAAGGCCATACCGGGAAGCGTGGTCGTGAGCAGGCTTTCCGACAGGCGCGTCGGCGAGGCCAGGGGCCCCACGCGTGGCGCCAGGGAGATTTTCGACATAGCGCTGGTGCTGGCGGTAGCGGTACTTGCGCTGGAGGAGTACGTGGCAAACCGCTTTTACAAGGAGGCAACGGGGCGCAGATGAGTCTTGGTGTGGACCTATTCTGGCCGGCCTGGGCGGCGGCGGTTTTCGTGCTGGCGGCACTCGGTGTCCATGTGCTCGCCTACAGGCGCACATCGCGCCCGATAAGCCCGGCGGCCCGGCGGTTCTTCCTGGCGATAAGGCTGGCCGCCGTGGCGCTTTTGGTCTTCGTGCTGTGGCGGCCGGCGGCCCAGCGTGAAGAGACGCTCGAGGCAAAGGGGCGGCTCGTCCTACTCGTGGATGCGTCGAAGAGTATGTCGATAGGAGACGAGACCTCCGGCGAAAAGCAGGCGTCCTGTTCGAGGCTTGCACGCGCGGCGGGGATTTTTCCGCAGAACCGGGACCTGTGGCGCCAGATCACGGCCGGCTGGGACGTCCTGCCATATTCCTTCGCCGGTGAGATTCGGCCCCTGCCGGTGGCGGCCGACGAACTTGACTCCCGGATGACATTCGGCATAGGGGCAGCCGGCGAGGTCACGGCGCTGGGGGACGTGCTCGGCAGCGTCACCTCCGCTGCGGCGGCGCCCCAGGCGATTTTGATCGTCTCGGACGGGCTTTCCAACTCCGGCGTCGAGCCGCTGGACTCGCTCGTTCCCGGCGGGCCGGCCATCTACACCGTGTCCGTCGGCAGGAGTGAGCCGGGCGAGTCGACGCGGGACATCTCGGCGGTGGGCATATTTGCGCCGGCCGAGGCCTTCCAGGGCGGCGAGGTCCCCGTGTTGGCACAGTTCGGTCTCACCGGTCTGGCGGGGCGAAGCGTTCGCGTCTGGTTCCTCGCGGACGGCCGCGAGGTGACTTCCAGGGAGATAACCACCGGGAGATCCAGGGACGTCGTGGAGGCACGCTTCACGTTCAGGCCCGACGAGACGGGGCCCGTGCGCCTTGAGGTCCGTGCGGACCCGCTTCCTGACGAGATCGTCTCCGTAAACAACCAGGCGTCGACGTTCACGGATGTCAAGAAGGGCGAAACAAAGGTCCTGTACTTCGAGGGCAGCTTCAGGTGGGAGGCGAAGTTCATCAAGGCCGCCCTCGAGGCTGCCGGCGACATCGAGATGCGGCTTGTAATCCCACGCGCCGGAGCCGTCGGCGAAGTCCGGGAGGCACTCGCGAAGGACTGGGACGTCCTCATCATCGGTAGTATCCCGGCGGAAACCTTCGGTAGCGAGGCGCTCTCGGCCGTCGAAAAGGCGGTCTCGCGGGGCAAAGGAGTCCTGTTTCTCGGCGGGCCTTCGGGGCTTGGCCGCGGCGGATACGCCAAGAGCCCTGCAGCGGCGCTCGTTGCGTTTGAAATATCCCGCGACGAGCAAACAGACGGCGGCCTCTACTCGGTGCACCCGAGGCCCCTCGGACCGCACGCGGACCTCATCATGCCGGACCCCGAAGAGGATATGAGCGCCTGGGAGGCCGTCTCGCCGCTACTTGCACTCAACATCGTGGGCCCCCCAAGGCCGGGTGCATCGGTACTTCTGGAGGCCGAGCCGGTCATCCTCGACAAAAGGACGGGGGCGCTCTCCAGGGACACCTCGCGCACAAGGGTGCCGCTTTTCGCCGTCGAGGAATACGGCAAGGGGCGTACGGGGGCCTTTGCCGGGACGGGCACGTGGCGCTGGGCCACCGGCGGGGGGGTGCCCGAAGGCAAGTCGCGGGACATCGCCGCCTGGCTGCAGCGGTGGTTCTGGCGACAGACGGTTTTCTGGCTGGCTAAGCGCGAGGAGCGCGGCGGGATGACAGTGAACCTCCACCTGCCGAGGCACCGCGTGGCGCTCGGCGAACCAATCGAGATGCACGCCGAGGTTCTCGACGAGGAACTAAAACCCCTGACCGACGTCGAGCTTGCCGTTAGGATCGCCCATAACGGCCACGAGGAAACGCGGACTTTCTGGGTGGAGGGGAACGGCTACGGGGTGGATTTCGAACCGGGCGAGGCCGGGGACTACGGGATGCGCGTGACGGCCAAGCGCGGCGGCAGGAAACTCGCTGACGCCAAGTCCGCGTTTGTCGTCACGGCCGAGGACGTCGAGTTCACGACGCTGGTCGCGAGACCCGGCCTCCTGGCGGCGCTCTCGAAGGCCACCGGCGGCTCCTTTGCGACGGCGGACAACGCGCGGCGCGTCCTCTCCGACATAGCCGCCGCGGCAAGAAGCTCGCGCCACCGCAGGCTCAAACGCACCCAGCTGTGGTCCTCGTACTGGTACCTCGGGGCTATCCTGGTGCTGCTGACGCTTGAGTGGATACTCAGAAAACCCGCGGGCCTCGTCTGAGGGGGGGGGGCTTCGACCCCTTTCTGCTACGGGGGCCACGGGCGTTGTCCGAGGCAATCACTTGACTTTCCGCGGGCGGCAAACCGCTCCCAATGGGCAGGGCGGACATTTTTGTCTGCCGAACGTTTATTGCGCGTGGGTTACGAGCCCACCCTACATTGGCCACGGGCGTTGCCGGAGGCAATCATCCGGCCTTCCGCAACACGATGTGGCACTGACGGATTTGTCCACCAGTGGAGGGCTTCGCCCCCTTTTTGCTACGGGGGGCCGCAGACGTTGTCTGCGGCAATCAACTAACCTTCCGCGAGCGTTGCCAAAACATCCCCACATTCTTTGGGACAGTTATTGCGAATACAAGGGCTTGCAGTTTTTTAGTGACTCCGTTACGATTGGTTTTGTCGTCTGGTCCGAAGACCGACGCGCCGGGGTTCTATTGAAGTATTGGTTGGCGGGCGAATAATGCGCGACCACAACATCTACTGGGGCGAGACCCACGACAACACCTACCAGTTCATGGTCCAGACAGCCGGGCATAAACCACCGCACATTATGACCGCGCTGGAGCGCGCTGCGAGGCACCTGGATTTCTACGCCGCCGCCTACTACACCGCGGAGGCCGCGGCCTTTCAGAAAGGCGGCCATCTCGCCGAAAGCACCCGGCCGCACAATCTTGTCCTGGAGGGGTGGAAATCTCAGGAACGCCTTGATCGCGAATGGGCCGAGGTGCAGGAAGCCACGCGCGGGATGAACGCGCCGGGTTCGTTTGTCACGTTTCCCGGCTACGAGTGGCAGGGCGATGGTTCGTCGGGCGATCACAACGTGTTCTTCCTCCACGAGGGGGGAGAGATTCATCGCGTCGACACACTTACCGAACTTTACGAACGTCTGCAAGGCCAAAACGCTATCGCCATCCCCCATCACACCGCCTACCGCCCCGGACGACGCGGCCGCGACTGGTCGGTTCTTGACGAACGTCTCTCACCGTTTAGCGAGGTCTACTCCATTCACGGCTGCTCGGAGACCGACGAAGAATGGGTGGGGCTTCGCCAGAACCCGCATATGGGCCCCGGCATCGGCGGGGGCACCTATCAGGACGCGCTCGACCGAGGCTATCACCTGGGCGCCGTCTGCTCAACGGACAACTGGGGAGAGATGCCCGGACGATTCGGCCAGGGCCGGATGGCCTGCATGGCGGCCGAACTCACGCGCGAGGCGCTTTGGGAAGCCTTCCTTGCCCGGCGCGTCTACGGCGTGACCGGCGACCGAATCCGTCTTGACTTCACCGTGAATAACGCACCCTTGGGAGAGATCATTACGGCCAGCGGCCCACGCGCCATTCGGGTCGGCGTTGTTGGGTCTGATGCGCTTGACCGCATCGAAATACTGCGCAACGGCCGCGTCATCGCCACGCACTCTCACCAGGGGACATGGGACTTTCCCGCTCCCGGCGCGCCTGGGCGTTTCAAGATGCGCATCGAAGCCGGTTGGGGTCCACAGCCCAATGAGCTGGCTATGCCGGAGCGCGCCTGGACCGGCGAACTTACCGTGACCGGCGGCAGCATGCTCGGCTGGGAGCCTTGCTGGATTTCCCACGGCCAGGGCCGGCCCGTTCTGACCGGCGGTCGGGCTGAATTCGCGCTGCTGACGTCCACAAAGGACCTCCAATCCCGCCACCAGAATGCAACCGTCTTCGAATTCGAGGCCGATCCCGCCGCAAGCGTCCGCATCCGTATGAACAACCTGGAAGAAACCGGGACGCTACTGGACTTTGCCGCCGGCAGCCGTGAGATGTGGTTCCGGGACGAGTGTGTCGCCCTTCTCCAGCGCACCGCTGGCATCGAACCCGGCTCGCCGGAACGGGACGATGTCTATCATCACGTAGCTTACAAGGTCAAGATCCATCGTCCTGTGCCGGAGGCGGCCTATACAGCGGAATTCGCGATTGAAGACGACACGCCCATCGCCGGGGAGTGCCACTACCGTGTGCGTGTCGAACAGCGTAACGGCGAGCGTGCCTGGTCCAGTCCCATCTGGGTCCGAGCAGGGATCAATACATAACCGGCGCGCATCTGGAGCCTGCCGCAACAGCATGCCCACAAGAGGTGGCGGTGCTGGTTGCCAGGGCCCGAGAAGCACCGGGCCGCGTGGCGTTCTGATGTGACCAAGCGCAGTCCATCATAGGCCGATAGTGAAAATCGAAGAAAACGTATCAGCCCGACAAGGGCCCTCTTGTCACCTGGGGCGCAGGCCCTTTGCCAAAAGGACATTGCCCTTTTCAATAAGACCTGCGTGTATGTCCTGAAAACCGCTTTTTTTCAGTAGTCTTCGGACCTGAGAGGTGGAAAAATATTTTTCTTTCCAGAGATCTTCGGCAAGTGAACCTTTTGCCCAGTCTACAACCAAGACTATGCCCCCTGGCTGCAGAATGCGATAGGCCTCATCCAAAACCGCTTGAGGCCGATTCATTTCGTGCAAGGCCAGCATTGTCACGGCTGCGTCAATACTTTCGGCCGGAATGAAGTCGAGATTGGCGGCATCTTTACACACGCATTTTACGCTGCCGGCGCCGTGCAAGTCGAGCGTTCTCGGGAAGCCTGCGGAGAATCTGTCCACGCCCGTGACGTGCTGTCCGTAATTCCGGGCCAGAAATCTTGCTAAGTCGCATTCCCCGCAGCCCAGGTCCACAATGTGTTTGACCAAATGTAATTGGCTGCCGACCTCGCCGAGGAGACGCGGCTTGATCCCGGCGTAAAATTCCTCGGCCTGATCCATACTTGCTCCTGAGTCGTTATTTTAGGTTGATGCCTGCACGATCCCGCATTCCGGCTTACCGCTGCGCGGCTCGCAAAGGCCCAGCGAGAGCACCAGCGCAAGCAACACCAGTATGAATGCAACGAGAAATAAAATATTGTAGCCGGCGGCGTCTACCAACGCACCGCCTGCCAACGGCATAAAGTAAACGGGGAAAAGCAGCGTGCCCTGGATGGCCACAAGGAGTGGAAGCACTTCAGTCGATCCCAATTCCAGAATGTACCCGTTGAAGCCTACCTGCATCCCGGTTGCGCCGGCGCCGATGACAAACAATAGTGCAACGAAGACCGCCGGAGTTTTCACGAACCCTATCGGCAACAGCCCCGCACATACACCGACCAGCCCCACGACTATCAGTATTTTCGTGCCGATCTTGTTGCCGACAGGCATCCACAGGAAAGTGCTCAGGATTGTCCCCATTTTCTGAGCAATGATGAAGACCCCGATCCATTTCAGCGGAAAATGAAGGTTTTCCTTGCCGTACAACGTAAGGAACGGCATTGCCAGGACAAGCCCTCCCGCGAATATTCGTATGGCAATGAGCCGCTTGAGCACGGGATAGGCAGAGAGCGCCTCGCGCAGTTCGGCGAAGACGGGGCCGCTTTTTGTCGGCGTCTTACCTGGTGGTGATGGGGCAGGTTTGAGCAGTGACATAGCCACATAAGCCATAATCAATGTTACAAAACACAGGAAGAACAAGATACCGTAATTCCTGGGCCATTCGAGCGATGTTGAGCCCAGTACCCGTTTGACCACGTATCCCGAAAGCATCGCCAGAACACCGCCCCAAAAAAGCCGCCAGCCAAAAAAACTGCTGCGTTTCTCCGGGGGGATTGTCTCGCCTATGATCTGATTGAGAGGCAGCCCGGCAACCCCTCCGCCCATCGAATAGATAGTCAGTAGAATTATGAAAACCGCGAGCAGGACGGGCCCGCTACCGGTTATCGTCACAGTCAAAAGGGCGAGCAGCCCCCATACGCCGCACCTTGTCCAGATTCCCGCAAGCATCAGGGGTTTCCCCAGGTCGTGCCTGCGACGCATAAGCCGCGATACGGGAATCTGCGGCACAATAGAGGCTGCCTGGATGAGGCTTATCGAGAGTCCGATGAGTACCTTCGAAGCCGTGAACTGCGCCAGAAATACCGGTAGCAGCGCAAACGGTTCGGCAAAGGCGCTTGCCATCTGGAACAGCGCCCCGTGCAGCACGCCGGCTATCATGTTGTGACGAAAATATCTTGGTTTTTCGGTCATATATTTTTCGCCTGTGCGGGCTTGCACGCCTTGCTGCAGTGCCTGCGATCCTGCTTACCGCTTGCGGCCTGAAAGCGATTATCCGGTTAAGCGCTGATGGTCATTATCATCACCTATTTAATCATTGCCGCTGCCGTTGCCGAGGCGCCGCTCAAAAGGTCGGTTGCCTTGAGGGTCCACGTGCCCGACGGGTCGTTTACGGCCGACGGCAGGACAACCTTTCCGGCCCCGGCCTCGATGACGATTGTTTTAGCGTAGGCGGCAACGAATGAGCCGTCGGGGGCGAAGAAATGACAGCGGATAACCCGTTTGCCGAGCGCCTTTGAAGTTATGGTGAACACGGGGTGCTCGCCGAGCGCGGCCTGGGAGGGACCCGTGATTTCGATGGAGTTCTCCACAGGGCTAAGGGCCAGGACCAGCGTGCCGCCTACGACTATCGACTGCCTCACGACCTCCGTGTAGCCGAGGTCCTCACCGGTACGGACATTCGTGACGTGGGAGGCCTTCGGCAGGCGGATGGTTATCTCCTGCCTGGCGATCTTGCCGGCCTTCGAGTCGTCGTAGACGGTGACACCGTCGCGCCCCTCGATCTGCTTTATGGCGACGTTTGCCTTCACAACAGCCAGAACCCTGCAGCCGCCTATCCGGTAACGTGCGATGATGGCGTCCTCAAGCGGCTTGCCGTCGGCGGCGAGGACCTCCACCACCGGAGTCACCTTGAGGTGCCGCAGTATCGCGCCGGCGAGTCTCCTGTAGGCCCCCCGGCGGGTCCTGTCGCCGCGGGAGCCGGAGTACCTGTCGTAGAGGACGTTCAAGTAGACGGCCCAGCCCCTGCCCGCGCGCCGTACGAGGGCTGCGGGGTTCCCGGCGATGGTGACGAGCGCCGTGGCGTCCGAAACCTCAAGGGCCTTCTCGGCCGCCTCGAGGCCGGAGAGGTTCTCGCCGTCGAGGCCCCACTTCCCGCCTTCGGCGCTGACGACAACCTCGCCGGTAACGCCGGGGAAGCTGCGCTTGGACGCCGCCGCAGGCCTGATTCCAAAAAAGTCGCCGAGGAGTCCCTCGTCCCGCCAGGAGCAGTGCTCGTTCATAAGGCCTGCGGCCGCGTCGGCTATGACTATGCCGCCGGCGGCGGCGAAGGCCTTTATCGCCTTGACCTCCTCCGGCGAGAGAGCCATTGAGAACGGCATCACGAAGACGCGGTAGTTCCCGGAGGAAAGACTCCCCTTTGCCAACTGGTCGTACGAGACGAAGTCGAACTGAAGGCTCAAGTCCTTCATCGTGCGCACCCAGCCGTCGCGGTCGGCGGAGAAGTTGCGTTTTACGTCTTCCGGTTTGCGTCCGTGCTCGCGCTCGTTTGACGTGATGCTGGCGGCATGCACCGAGGCGATCGAGTAGTGCAGGGCAATGCCGTCTGAGAGGCGTTTGGACTCCATAAGGAGCTTCGCAACGCCTTCGAACTTGAGGGCCTTGAAGGTCTCGCCCATATCGCGGGCCGAGGCCGAGTACGTGAAGTCGGGGTTGAGATAGGACGGCATCCAGAAGATGTTCGGGTAAAGAACGCCGTTGACGGCGGCGGCCCATATTTCGTGCTGGACAGCGATGCCTCGGCGGCCGTAGCCGGTCCAGAAGCCTATCATCGAGCCGGGCTTGGCGAACGAGCGGTGAATGTCCCACTGGTTGCCGCCGCTGTAAGAGAGAAAGTCATCGATGATCGAGTCGAGCCGGTACCAGTCGCAGCCGTTGTAGGCCTTCGTGACCTGGGTACCGGAGACCGCGATGTGGGCGTCGGGGTCGCCCTCGCGACCGCGTCGCGGACCAGGCTGTAGGCGTCGGCGAAGGTAATCTCCATAAAGGTTCGGTGGTCGGCCCAGGGGGCGAAGTCGCCCGTCTCAAGCGCCTCTTTTGCCGTGTACGGCACGACCGCGGCCCAGTCCTTGTAGTCGGTCTTCCATTCCTTGTTTAGTGCGTTGAGTGAACCGTACTCGCCGGCGAGCCACTTGCGGAAAGCCGCCAGCGTGTGCGGGCCCCAGCAAAAATCGACGTTGTCCGTATAAGACGTAAGCGACCCCTCGTCGCCCACGAAGTAGTAGTCGAAGTTGTACTTTGCCTTCTTCCCCGCGGTCTCGCGCACCGTGTCGGCAAGGGATTTCATAAAGGCCGGATCGTTGAGGCACGGCGTGCGCACGAGGAACTTCTTGTCGCCGGTGCGCTTGTAGAGCTCCTTTTTCACGTTGTACTTGAGCGAGGTGAAGTCGCCCGTCTTTTCGTACTCGGCGATTGCCTTCTCGATCCCCTCCTTGTCAAAGGGGCCCCTGTGGTACCAGTACACCCCGAAGGTGTCCTGCGGGATGGCCAGCCCCGTGTTGACCGCGCCGCCCCAGACAAAGCCCGGCTCGGCCCCGGCGGCGTGAACGAGCTGCCCGCGGATATTCGTGAAGAAGTGCCTCCCGCCGGCAAACGAGACGAGTGCCTTGAACTCCCCGGGCCGGCGTTCGTTCTGGACTACCAGCACCGGCTTCGCGCGAAGCTCGTCGACGACTCCACTGCTTGCGTTGACTAACTCGGCGGTCACGAGGGCATAGTCGCCGACATAATCGGCCAGCGGGCAGGAAAACGTTACCTCGGATGCGGCGGGCTTGGCCGTCGAGGCGACGATACGGTCGAACTCGTCCGCGACCTCAAGGCGCACCGAAAGCCCCGCGAGGTCCCCCGCCGCCTCTATCGTGGCGCCGAGCGTTCCGCCGTGCCTGTAAACGTCCGCAGATGTCCGAAGCGCCGTCAGCGTGGCCTCCTTCTTCATCTCGAAGACCGCCGTGCCCCAGTCGAACGTGGCGCCGGTCTCGGCATCGCTCACGATGACGTCGAAGATGATCCGCCCACCCGGCCAGCCGGCCTCCGGCCGCAGCGGATCGCCGGCAATCTCGACGGCGTTTTCTCCGAGGACGAGGTCCTTTTGCACCGTACACGACCCGAGCGCCGATCCGAATTCGCTTTTGCCGTTTATCGCTATCTTGACCTTGGCGGGGCCGACGGCGCCCAGGACGATCTCCAGCTTCGGCGACTCGCCGCGCGGGGCCTTGACGGCGGTCATTCTCACCGGGACGTCGCGGCCGGAGGCCCACAGGACGCACCTGGCCAAAAGCGAGTAGTAGTACTCCCAGTAGTTCCAGTATATCCGCGTCTCCACCGGGTCGACCGCCTCGGGGATGAAGCCCTGGTTCTTGTAGGCAAGCGCCACCACGCGGCCTGAGCCGTAGTTCCTGACGGCGATTACGGGATAGTCGCCGGATTTGACGATGACGTCGCCGTTAGCCTTGTACTTGTAGAATGAACCGCCGACTTTGCCCTCCGGCAGGAGGTCCATCGGGAGGGTCGCGGTGATGAAGTGGCGCTTGACGACCTTCCACTTTCCGTGAGCGACGGCGGCGGGGTTCACTTCGGGGTAGCCGCCCTCATTGATGGAGTCGTCAAGGCAGCCCACCAGCGGCGAGATGTCCCAGATGCGGATGTCGCCGTCGGGCTCGTCGCCGGTGAATGGGTGGCCCTTGACGTCGCCGACAAACGGGTGGATGAGCACCAGCCCGGCGCCGTCCTGCACGCGGCGCAGGATGGCGTCGCGGGTCTTGCGGGTCATACGCGACCAGCCGTTTAGACCCGGTATGACCATAACCTCAAAGTCCGTCGGGCCCGTTATGTCTTTTTCGACGTAGCCGTACACGGTCTGGAAGTCGTCCCTGTCACCCCGGTACCGGTGGCCGTAGTAGTCGCCGATGCCCCAGCAGCTGGTATCCCATTCGCGGTCGATCGAGACCGTCGTGGGCTTGAGATCGAGCCGCTGCATAAGCTCCACCATATCCCGGCCGTACTGGATTGACGGTATGAAAAAACCTCTTATCGGCCCGCCGGGCAGCTGCGTCGCCCATTCGACGTGAGGGGTCTTGACCCTGGTGGAGTACGTGATGTCGTTCTTGTGGAAATCGCTGCCGCCGACACCTTCTTCCCGCCCCGGTGCCGGGCGGCCTGCAAAGACGGATATCGCCAGGACTGCAAGAACAGTTTTCACGAGCCGCATAATCGCCTCCTTGACTTGAGAGGGCCGTAAGCAGCCTCCCCGTGTAATCATATCGCTCCCGCACCGCCAGCGCAACAGCAACACCCGCCGAGGCCGTAGCGCCGATGTGGCACTGGCGGACTTGTCCACCAGTGGAGGGCTTCGCTCCCTTTCTGCTGTGGGGGCCACGGGCGAAGCCCTCCGAAGCCCTGCTTTTGCTTGACGGATAAAACCTCCTCAATTACGATAGCGGCAGGTAAATTCGCTCTATCTGCGCATTTTTGGGCTTGTGCGAGTGCCGGAAAACATACTGATCATAAAACCGAGCTCGTTGGGAGACGTGGTTCACGCTTTGCCGGTCCTGGCGAAACTCCGTGGGGCGTTCCCCGGTGCGACGATTTCCTGGCTGGTGGGAGCGCAGGCGGCGCCGCTGGTGGAGTCGAACCCTATGCTTGACAGGGTCTTCTATTTCCGGCGACGTGTTGGAGGGGCATTCGGGACGGTAGGTGCCAACCTGCGCTTGGCGCGCAGGCTTGCAGGGGAGAGTTTTGACTGCGTGGTGGACCTCCAGGGCCTGCTGCGGAGTGCGCTTTTTGCCTGGGCGACGAGGGCTCCGCAGCGGGTAGGCCTGGCCGACGCGAGGGAGGGTGCGCGCCTTTTCTATACGGAGACGGCCGAGGTCTCAGGCGGAATGCACGCAGTGGACAGGTACCTTCGGGTAGGAGCGCTGCTGGGCTTTATCGCCGACGAGCCGCGGTTCGTCCTGGAAGTGCCCGACGCGGCTAAGGAGTCGGCGGCGAGGGTGTTTACGAGAGGCGCCACGGCGCTTGAGAGGCCGTACATTGCGTTTTCCCCGGGAGCGAGGTGGCCATCGAAGTGTTGGCCGGCCGAGAGGTTCCTGGAGTCGGCCCGGTTATTTCTCGACAGGTTCGGCGGAACGGTATTTCTGGTCGGTACTGTGAACGAGGCCGGTGCCGCCTCGGAGACGATTGAACGGGGTCTTGGCGAAAGCGTCGTCAACCTCGTCGGCAGGACATCGCTTGCGGAACTGGTGGCGTTTATGGCAAAGGTTGACCTTTTGGTCACACCCGATACGGGGGTGATGCACATAGCCGATGCCTTGGGGACAAGACTGGTGGCGGTGTTCGGGCCGACCGACCCGGTGCTTACGGGCCCGTACTTCCAGAGGGAGCACGTTGTGAGGGCGCCTGATGCCTGCGGGAAGGCGCCGTGCTTTGCGCGGACGTGCTCCCATATGTCCTGTATGAGGGCGGTTTCGGCCGAAGAGGTTTTTCGCCGTGGGGCGGCCATACTGGAGGAGAGGTTTTGAAGGTTATCGGCCGGCTTTTCCGGTACGTAAGGTTCTACAAGGGCAAGGCCGTCGCCTCGGTGGTGCTGGCGGTGTTGGTGGCGGCGCTGGCGGTCGTGCGTCTCCCGGCGCTCATTCCGCTGTTCAACGCGCTTTTTGACAGTGACCAGACGATTACCCAGTGGCCCGACAGGCTGCCCGGCTTCCTTGCCGAGTGGAGGGAACCGCTTCGAGATTTCATAGACTCCTGGGTGCTCGACCACCGCTTCGAGATGCTGGTCATCGTGATGGGCGTATTCCTGGTGCTGAGCCTGTTGAAGGGCATAGCGCAGTTTTTCCAGGGGTACACTTCCGGGAAGGTCTACACGGGCGTGTCGCGGCGGATCGCGGCCGAGCTTTACCGGCATGTGCTGGGGCTCTCGATGTCGTTTTACGGTCGCATCGGCACCCCCAGCATCGTCGCGAGGTTCACAAACGACGTTGAGGCCGTCGGCCGGGGCCTCAAGGTGCTTTTCGGCAAGGCGTTCCTGCAGCCGCTTATGCTCGTGGGTTTTCTCGTCGTGGCGGCGCTTATCAACTGGAAGCTGCTGCTCTTGAATGTCGCACTCTTCCCCATCCTCGGCTCGATCATATACTTTCTCGGTCGCAAGGCCAGGCGCGCCACGCGCAAGGGGCTTCACAGCCGCGACCGGCTGGTCAACATCCTCCAGGAGACGCTCCAGGGCATAAGCATAGTGAAGGCCTTCAATATGCAGCGCCGCGAAGAGGAGCGCTTCGAGGTTGAGAACAGCCGGGTCCTCAAGCAGGACCTCAAGCTCGTCAAGGTCGGCGTTATCACCTCGCCCTTTGTCGAGTTTGTGGGCGCGATCGGTATGAGCATTTCGCTCGTCGTGGCCGGCAAGTGGGTTACCGACGGCGCGATGAGCGCGGGTGACTTCATAACCTTTTACGCGGCGCTGGCGAGCGTCTTTGACCCGCTGCGCAAGCTCAGCGGCGTCAACAACCGCATCCAGATGCTGCGCGCGGCCGGTGCGAGGGTCTTCGATTATCTCGACGAGACCACGAGCATCGTGGAGAAAGACCAGGCGGGCCACCTGGGCGCCTTCCGCGACGAAATCCGGTTCGAAAAAGTATTTTTCACCTACGACGAGATGGACACGGTGCTGCGCGGCGTGGACATCGTGGCCCGCAAGGGTGAGATTATCGCCTTTGTAGGCCCCTCGGGCGCGGGCAAGACCACTATGGCGCGACTCATACCGCGTTTCTGGGACCCGACCTCCGGCCGCGTCACGATCGACGGCGCGGACCTGCGGGACGTGACGCTTTCGAGCCTGAGGAACCAGATAGGCCTAGTCACGCAGGAGGTCATACTTTTCAATGACACGGTTGCGTCCAACATCGCCTACGGCAGGCCGGACGCCTCGGCCGAGGAGGTAATCCAGGCCGCCGGCGCGGCGAACGCGGACGAGTTCATCCGCGAGTTGCCCGAGGGCTACGAGACGGTAATAGGCGAAAAGGGGCACACCCTTTCGGGCGGACAGCGCCAGCGCATCGCCCTCGCGCGGGCCATCCTGAAGGACCCCCCCATTCTCATCCTGGACGAGGCCACCTCCTCGCTCGATTCACAGTCCGAGCACCTTATCCAGCAGGCCCTTGACGAGTTTATGCAGCACAGGACCAGTATCGTCATCGCGCACAGGCTCTCGACCGTGGAGCGGGCCTCGCGCATATACGTGATAGAGGACGGCCAAGTCGTCGCCGAGGGCACAAACAGCGAACTGCTCCGGACGTCGCCGCTCTATAAGAAGCTCCACAATATGCAGTTTCACACGGCCTCGGCACAGACGACGGCGCGCGGCGACACACGCGAATGAGAAAGGAGCGCTTCCGGTGAAAGGCAAGGTTTGGAAGTTCGGCGACAACGTCAATACCGACGAGATTATCCCTGCGCGGTACCTCAATACCAGCGATCCGCAGGAACTGGCGGATCATCTTATGGAGGATTGGGACGCGGAGTTTGTGAACAAGGTCTCTCCAGGCGACATCTTCGTGGCGGGTGAGAACTTCGGCTGCGGCTCGTCGCGCGAGCATGCGCCGCTGGCAATAAAGACCGCGGGGGTCGCCTGCGTCATTGCGAAGTCCTTCGCCCGCATATTCCTGCGCAACTCGATAAATATCGGCCTGGCCATCGTGGAGTCCCGGGAGGCCGCCGAGGACGCTCGCGAGGGGCAGACGCTGGAAGTGGACCTCGCCGGGGGCGCCATAACCAACCTCGACACCGGCAAGGCATACACCTTCCCGGCCTTTCCCGATGAGATTGCCGGCATCATCCAGGCGGGCGGGCTGATGAACTACGTCAAGAAGGCCGTAAGCGGCTGAGCGTGCGCTTCGGGCCCTTCGAGGCCGACAGGACAAGTATTCAGGCGGCAGGCGGGATTTGTCGGAACCAGGCGGGACGTTTTGCGACTAAGATAAGGAGCGGAAGTGCCGGGCACGTCGGTTGAAGAGATGGAGATCGTGGCGCGCGCCA
>JAGHCE010000254.1 GCA_021160625.1 Planctomycetota bacterium
CAGCCCCGCCGAGAGTGCCCCCACCGTGAGCAACCCGGCGTCGCCGCGTGCCAGGAACCGCCCCACCGCCAAAACCGCCAAAACCGTGTAGAGCGTCTGGAGAGGCTCGACGTAGACGCCTGTAGCCACCTGGAAGAACCCTCCCGCCGTCAGGAGGGCCGCCGCGGCGAAAAGGCCCGCGGCGCGCGACGAGAGCCACTTTCCCAGCGAATACACCGACCCCGCCGCAGCCAGTGCGACAAGCGCGCTCAAGACCTTGCCCAGCATCGCCCCGTCGAACTTCGAGCCGACAAGCGTCATTGAAAAGAGATAGAGCATCTCCGAGTTACCGGGGAAGTTGCTGTAGACGTTGTAGCGGATGTAGCGGATGGCGCCGGTGCTGAAATAGTGTGCGGGCGCGCCCAGGTGGTATTCCAGGGCGTCGAAATACATCGGCGGATTGAACGCATAGGTCAGTGTCAACGCCGCGGCCAGCGCCGCGCAGGCGCCGAGGATGATCTCCATCCGGGAAAATCGTGGCCCCTGGGACTGCCCAAGCCTTCGCACGAGTCGGCCGGACCTGCCCATCCCCGCCACCGCCAGCACGACAACGAGGACTATTGCGACCGGCTGCGTGAGAATCCCGGCAAGGCCGGCAGCGAGTGTCGAGAGCGAAAGAACGCCAAGTCCGAGGCCCAGCGCCAGCACGGTCTTCTCAACGGGCCGAAGACCCTCGACGCGAAGCAGGTCCAGGATGAAAAGGCCAGCCTGGAGGCTCGCGAAAGAGATAAGCGAGGCGATGAATATGTAAAAAACCCTGTCGAGGAAAAGCAAGAGGAGAGTGAAATGTGCGCTTGCCTGGGGAACGAGCGACCAGAACGGCGGTGTTGCGCTGAAGGAGTAGCCGAAAAAGAGAATCACCACGACCGCGATGGCCGTAAAGGCCGCTATGCGACCGATGGCTTTCTCTTCGCCGCCCTTACGTGTCGCCATTGTTCCCCAATCCGTGAAGTCTTTTCGCAGCCTCGCAGAGCGCCTCAGTATCGCCCTTGGCAAGCGACTCCTTGAGGGCGGATACGGGAGCGTGAAGGAGCTTGCCGACGAGCCTGTCGGCCAGGATGCTGATTTCCTCCCCGGGGGAGACGCCGGAGGCAATGCGCCTGAGCGCCCTGCGGACTTCGCCGGCGGCAAGGGCACGGGCTTTCTCTTCCAGGGCCGAGATGACAGGCGCCAGCGCGCGCTGGGCGAGATGCTCTTCGAAATCCTTCGCCTGGGCCTCGATAATGCGGTGGGCCTTGCCGCGCGCGCGCTTCCTGGCGGAGGCGTTCCTGTGGGCCAGCTCCCGCAGCGAGTCGATATTGAAAAGCGACACACCTTTCACCTTTTGGGCGGACGGCTCGACGTTTCTCGGAACCGCTATGTCGAGGATGAGGCAGGGAGCGCCTTTCCTTTCCTTCTGCGACCGGACGAGGGCCTTTGCGGTGAGAATGTACGAGGCCCTCGCCGCGGCGGCCACGATAACGTCCGCCTGGACCGCCAGGCGCGGCAGGCTCGACAGGCGCGCTGCGCGGCCGCCGAAGCTGCGGGCAAGCAATGCTGCCTTCTTGACGGACCTGTTGGCGACGACAATCCTGCCCGGCGCAAGTCGGGCGAGGTTCTGGAGCGTATTCCGGGCCATAGTGCCCGCGCCGATGACGAGGACCGTCCGGTCCGAGAGCATACCGAACTCCTCCCTTGCGAGGGTGGCGGCGATGGAGCCGATGGACGTGCGGCCACGCGAGATTGCCGTTTCCGAGTGAACGCGCTTGGCGGCGGCGAAGGCGCGCTGAAAGGCGGCGTTCGTAACCGGCCCCGTAGTGCCGGCGGCAAGCGCCTCTTCGTAGGCGGCCTTGCACTGGGAGAGGACCTCCGTCTCGCCGAGCACCATCGATTCGAGCCCGGCGGCCACGGCGAAGAGATGTGCCGCGGCCTCGGCGCCGCTGTAATGGTACAGGAGACCTTCCGCTTCTGCGACAGAGATGCCGCAAGTGGAGGCGACATAGTCGAAAAGGGCCTCCCGGCTGCCTCGGTAGTAGAACTCCACCCTGTTGCAGGTCGAAATTATCACCAGTTCCGTTAGGCGGCCGCACCGGCGCATATCGCGCAGGCGGGCGGTCAGGATTTCACCCGGAACCGCCACCTTCTCACGCACTTCAAGCGGCACACTCCTGTGGTCGGCTCCCGCGACCTCGAGGGTCATTTCAAACTCACCTTTCGCGACTGGGACATTTCCTCTTCGAGGAGTTCCTCGGCCACATCGAGAGCCTTGCCGCGGCCTTCACGGGTGATCATTTCGAGAAAATCGTCCCCTGCCAATTTTTCGAAGAAGGCTCGGCGGCGGTGCTTGTCCGGAATGCCCTCAATCGCCCGCTGCCTGACGGCCTTCAAGATCGCCGCTAAGTCCCCGTATGCGTCCTCTATCGACGTCTCGATCCTCTCTTTCAGACGCCTGGCAAGCGTAGGGCTTGCCCCTCCCGTGGAAATCGCAACACTGACGTCGCCCTTGCGGGTGACCGCCGGGAAGATGAGGTCGCACTCGTCAGGCATATCGACGGCGTTGACGAGGATGCCGGCCGCACGCGCGTCCCGGGCGACCAGGCGGTTTGCGGCGCTCTCGCTCGTTGCGGCGACTACGAGCCGGGCGCCGTCTAAATAACGCTTGTGGTAGGCGGCACGAACCCTCTCGACCGCGTCGAGCTCGGCGAAATCGGCCGAGAACCGCTTTCCGACCACCCTGACTCTCGCGCCGGCTTCCAGAAGTGCGGCGGCCTTTCGTGCCGCGACGCTGCCCGATCCGACCACGACGCAGAGTTTACCCTCAATTACAAGGCCGATAGGCAGGACCTTCATTGCAGGTCTCTCTCCTGTTCTTCGAAGCGGTACCCGGCAGGTTCTTTCTTCAGCTCCTCGCAGGTCTCCAGGATAACGAAGTCTTCTATGTGGAACCTGGCGGAGATTGCCCCTGCCTCGGCACGGATGGATGCCTCGTCCTCACCGTGCATCATAGTATAAAGGTTGTAGGGCCAGTCGTCGCGAGTTTTTCTTGCGATGCAGTGCGTAATGAACGGTTTTTCGGCAAGGGCGCCGCCGACTGCTTCGAGGTCACCTTCGGGAACGCGCCAGGCCACCAGCGCTGCAGAGGCCAGTCCCAGCGCAGCGGGGTTGAGGATTGCCGAGACCCTCTTGACCAGACCCCTTTCCGCAAGAGACCGCAGCGTCCGGACAATCTGTGCCTCGCTGCAGCCGGCCTTCCCGGCGGCACTGCGAAAGGGGCACCTCGCCGGGTCGAGGCCGCCACGAACGGCCGTGATGACGCGCTTTTCGAGGTCGCTTAAGGGGACCGGCATTCTCTATGTCTCTTTGTGAACAAGCGGGCTTAGTCGTAGGCGCACCTTGAAGACCTTCTCGGCGGGCAGCTCGACGATCTCCTCGAAGAGCCCACTTTCCGTTAATGTGGAGAGTATTTTCTCGATGCGGCCCGGGCCCGCAGCGACGAGCGTAAACCACATCCCGAACCTGCCACCGCCGCGACGGTAGTTGTGAGTGACCTCGTCGAACGAGTTGACGAGCGCCGCCGCTTCCTCGTTGCGGCCTGGCCTTACCCCTGCGGCGACGAGCCTCGTGGCGAACCCGAGCGCGCGCGAGTCGAAGACAACCGCGAGGCGCTTTATAACTGCCCGGTCTGCGAGGCGGCGCGTGCGCGCCAGGAACTCTTCCTCGGATACGCCGAGCGCTGCCGCCAACGCACCGAAGGGCTCCACTTCGAGAGGTATGGAGTCCTCCAAGGCGGCAAGGACCGCAAGGTCGTCTTCACAGAGGCAATTCATATCTCGGCAGGGGGCTCCTCCTCCGGGCGGATGAGATCCTCGAAGGTCTCACGGCGCCTCACGACGCTCCAGGAAGCGCCGTCCACCATAACCTCCGGCGCGCGGGGCCTCGCGTTGTAGTTCGACGCCATCGTCATAGCGTAAGCGCCGGCGGCGAATATGGATAGACGCTCGCCCTCCTCCACGCGCGGCAGCGGACGGCCCTTCGCCATAAAGTCCCCGCTTTCGCACACGGGGCCCACCACGTCCGCCAGCGGCGTGTCCACGCTCTCGTCGGCGGTGAACGGCATATGCGTCCGAGCCGGCCATATCCTGTGGTAAGCGCCGTACATAGACGGCCTGACAAGGTCGTTCATCGCCGCATCGCAGATGACGAAGCGCTTGCCGGACTGCTTCTTGACGTAGATGACGCTCGTCAGGAGTATGCCGGCATTACCGACTATGAACCTGCCCGGCTCCAGGATGACGTCGAGACCCTTGCCTTCGACCAGCGGCACGATGGCGGATGCGAAGTCGGCGGCGGGGATGGCCTCGCCGCCTCGGTAGAAGATGCCGAAGCCCCCGCCGATGTCGAAGTAGCGAATCTCGTGGCCGAGCCTCAAAAGGGCGTCCCTGAGCACCAGGACCTTTTCGATCGCCAAGGCATAGGGCCCGGGTTTGGTTATCTGGCTGCCGATGTGGATGTCCAGACCGATGAGACGGCAGTTCGGAAAATCCCCCCAGCGCTGCGCCAGCTCCTCGGCGTCCTCCATCGCGATTCCGAATTTGTCCCGGGCCCGTCCCGTTGTTGTGAACTCGTGCGTGTGCGCGTCGACGTCGGGGTTTATCCGCAGCGACACATCCACCGTGGTGCCCCTCGTAGCGGCAATCGCGCTTATGGCCTCGAGCTCGGCCTGGGACTCGACGTTGAAAAGCAGTATCCCGGCGTCAAGCGCCTGTTCTATCTCGGCTGCGGTCTTGCCGACGCCGGAGTAGACGATCTTCGACGCATCGGCTCCGGCCCTCAGCGCCCGGAAGAGCTCGCCGCCGGAGACGATATCGAAACCGGTGCCGGCCGCGGCACAGATCCTCAGTACCGCGAGGTTGCTGTTGGCCTTCACGCTGTAGCACACAAGCGGCGAGAGAGCCGAAAAGGCCTCACGGAAGCGCTCGATATGGAGTTCGATTGTGCGGCAGCTGTAGATGTAGACGGGCGTGCCGACGGACGCGGCGATTTCGTCGACGTCGACGTCCTCGGCGTGGAGCCTGCCCGACCTGTAATGGAAGTAGTCCATTGCACTTCCCGAAGATTGCCTGCAATTTGCGAACATCAGGATTGTATGGCGGCGAGGGGGCTTTTCAAGGCAAAACGAGCTGCCCGCGGGCGTGGCGTTTTTTCTTCGCAGGCGGTTTCCTTTTGTCTTTACGGGGCTTGCGGCTGCGGTAGCATTGTTTTGAATCGGTCGGATGTTTCCGAAGAGGTCTGGGAGAACGAAATGATCACATCAAGAAAAACCAAAGACGGTAAACCGGTTATGGACATCGAGTACACGACCTCGGTGGCGACTCCACACGTGCCGTGGGCGAAGCCCTACGTCAACGGGCCCTTGAAGGCCTTCTTTCTGCCGAGCGTCAAGGGCGGCCGGGACTTCGCCGAGTTTATGCAGCGGCTCGACGTCGACGCCGTCTCGGTAACGCACGACCGCGCCTGGGACCTCGACAAGTGGGGCTTCGGGGATTTCTACGGAAAGAGGGTGGAAATCTGGAAGCACGAGACAATCTACGCCTATATGTTGGATGCCCTTACCAGCGACGACTGGTACGATGTTCTCGTGCTGCCATCGGTAAACGGCTGGGGCCTCTGGCCCGAAGCGGTGCGCAAGGCGATCCTAAGGCGCGTGAAGGCCGGTGCGGGGCTCGTCCTTGTGCATCCATTCGAAGGCGCGGAAAAGGCGCCGGAACTGGCGGCCCTCTCGCCGCTTGTCGGCTGCCCCAACGACACCGTAGATGACGGCGGTTACCCGGTCATCCCGGCCAGGGTCCTCAAAAGCGCCGCATGGCAAAGGCAAGGCAGCCACTTCATCACGGCGAACATCCCCCTCGACGCGATTTTCTACGACGAAATCGCCTACTATCCCTACAAGGCCGCCAAGGGAAGTAGCGTCATCCTTTCGGCCGGCCGGGGTGACCCGATCGCGGCAGTAAGGAAAGTGGGTAAGGGCCGTGTCGTCGCCTTCGGCTGGTACAACCGCGACCTCGTTCCGCAGCACAAAAAGCACGCCAAGCCGTCCGGCGGCCTCTCGTCAAACAGCGATTTCTGGGTCGGCGGCTCTTCCGAATGCACCTGGAAATACGTCGAGTATATCTACGCGATGCTTGCCAGGGCGGCCGTATGGGCGGCCCGAAAGGAGCCGGCCGTGGCTCTGGCCCTCTCGGCCGAAGGCCCCGCGAGCCCCTCGCTTGCCGTCAGCCTCTCCGGCGGGTCAGGCTCTTTGATCGTCGACGCAGAGATTGTAAACGAGTGGGGCCGCAGAGAGGCGAAGATTTCGAGGGCGATCCGGGCTGCGGCAAAGCGGCCGCTTGTAATCGACCTTTCCGGTGAGGCGCTCTCCGGCGGCGCTCACTTCGCTAACGTCATCATCAAGCGCAAGGGGAAATCCGTCACCTGGGGCGCTGTCCGCTTCGACACACCCAAACGCGCCGAGGTGAGAAGCATCAAGACCGACAAGGACGTCTACAAGCCCGGCGAAAATGTGACGGCCGCGATAAACGTCGGCAGGCACGGCGACAAGGTCCAGCTCGAAGCGGCGATTGTCGATGCGTTCGACAGGGTCGTCTCGCGAAAGGCCGCAGCCGTTGCTTCGGGCGGAAAGGTACAGGTGGCACTTTCGCGCAAGGGGGTGCTCACTCCGCAGATGTGGGTTCGCGTGAGGCTTACCGAAGGCGGTCGGCTCATCGACGAGAAGAAAAGCTCCCGCCTCCTGGCCGTACCGGACTGGGACCGCAACCTCGACGACGTGGAGCTGGTGGTGGCGCAGATGGACAGGGGCAGGGGCGACTATGTGGAGGTGGTGCGGCGGCAGCTACTCGATTTCGGCGCGACCGGCGGTTATTACGGGTACTCGAAGCTCCTGGTGCAAACCGGGGCCAAGGGCGGCGGCATCTACTGGTATCACCGCGCGCCGTACATCGAGAGGAAAGAGAAGTACATCCGCACGGGCAACAAGAAGTACCTGGTGCGCGTGCCGTGTCTCAATAATCCGAAGTTCAAAAAGAACATTCATGACACGGTCGTGAAAACCGCCGCCAAGGGCACGAAGTACGCGCCGCTTTCCTACTACGTCCAGGACGAGGGGTCGCTTACATGCTACCGGGACCAGATGGACCTGTGCTTCTCGCCGCACACTTTGAAAGCGATGCGCGAGTGGCTCGAAAGTGAATACGGGAATCTCAAAGCCCTCAACGACGAATGGGGCACACGCTTGCGGTCCTGGAACAGGGTTGTTCCGATGACGCTTTCCGAGGCTCGCGAGCACGGCAATCTCGCTCCGTGGGCCGATCATCGCACCTTTATGGAGATTGCCTTCGCCGACTTCTTCCGCCTCATCCGCGACAGCGTCCGCGAGGTGGACCCTGACGGCAGGATACGCATTTCGGGCTGCCAGGTCTCGTCGGCCTACACCGGAATGGACTACTGGCGGCTCCACCAGGTAATCGAGTACTTCGAGGCCTACGGCGGCGGCAACCAGTTCGAGTTCCATCACTCCTTCGCAAGGCCAAGGACGGTACTTGGCACCTGGATAGGTTACGGGCAAAAGGGGCGCACGTCGAACCACAAGATATGGGACGCATTTTTCCACGACATCAGGCTCTTCAGCGTCTTCTGGGAGTACGCGGTTCTAAATGCCGATTTCACGCTTTCGGGCTCGGCCGAGGATATGCGCGACACGTTCAGGGAGCTTCGAGGCTCGGGCGTCTCCAGGATGCTCTTTTCGGCAGAAAGAGACAACACAGGCATCGCGATACACTATTCCTACCCGTCGATCCACGCTGCGGAGGGTCTTGTCAAGCTCCAGCGCCTCGAAGGAGCGCGCCAGGGATGGCTGAATATCCTTCAGGACCTCGGCTACCAGCAGACGTTCCTGTCGCGCCAGCAGATAGAGGCCGGTGACCTGATCTCGCGCGGGTTTAAGGTGTTCATTATGCCGATGTCGATGGCTGTCGGCCCTCGTGAGGCGCGCGAGATAAGGCGTTTTGTCAAGGCCGGCGGACACGTGATTGCGGACTTCCAGACGGCTATTATGGACGACCACTGCAAGCGGCAGGAAAAGGGCTTCCTGGACGACGTCTTCGGCATAAGGCGCTACGATATGAGAAACGAACCCTTCTTCATCAACCGCGAGCCGATGCGCACCGAGCACCTGCCGGAAATAGACGCCGGCGCCGTCCAGGACGCCAACGTGATCTTAGAGGAGCCAGGCGTGCGTGCCGATGCGGGCCGGCCGCTTTTTGTTGACGACTTCACACACTATGTCCCCGGCATCGTCGTAAACCAATACGGCAAAGGCGCCGCCGCGTATCTAAACTTCAGCGTGAACGTCGCGGCAAGCGACCCCGACTCCCCGCAGGCCGGCGCCCTCAAAGAGGCCGTAGGCGACGTGCTCGGGCACTTCGGCGCAAGGCCCGTTATGAGAGTGACCGGCGGGGACGGTCGGCCGCTTGCCCACGTGGAGATGTTCGGCTACCGCGGAGGCGGCGTGCGGTACTTTGCCCTTCTGAGGGAAAATGTCGGCGCCGGGACGAGCATCGCCTACGACGGCATCGTCCACGGCGGCGAGGACACAGCGGCCGTCGCAGAGAAAATCAGCGTTTCTCTCCCCGTGACCGGCCACCTTTACGACTGCCTCGAAAAGAAGTACCTCGGCCGCGGCGACTCCATCGAGACGACAATCGAACCCGCCCAGGCAAAGGTCTTCGCCGTGTACCCGTATTCGATAAAGGATCTCGACGTCTCGGCCAAGCCCGCAGGC
>JAGHCE010000246.1 GCA_021160625.1 Planctomycetota bacterium
GCGCGAGGAACTGGCCGCTATCATCGGTATCGGCGTACGAAACATTACCACCGGCACCGCCTGTTCTTCCGCCGATTCCACCGCCCATGCCGCCTATGCCGCCCATGTCGCCGTACTCGCCGAACTCGCCGCCGAAGAACCGGTTACCCCCATCGTTGTCATCCCGGCCGCCGCCGCCCCGGTTGCTGCCGCCGCCGCCCCGGTCGTTGTTACCTCCGTTGTTGTCGTTGTTGTCGTTGTTGTTACCGCTTGACCAGTCCTCTACAGGCGCTATCAGGTCGTGCACGTCGTAGACAACCGTGGCGCGCATACCGGACGGCTGGAACTGCCGGATACCCTCAGTATCCGAAATGAAGACGTAGTTCCGGGCGGCCGTCCACTCAAGCTCCGCCTGTTTAGTGACCAGTTCAAGGACCGTCCGCACGGAGACGTTGGTCAACTGCAGGCTCACGGTATCCGTCACCGGCTCCTGATCCACGACTATATTGATCTTGTAGGTATTGCGCAGGAAATTCATAATGATGTCGAACGTGGCGTTCGGGAAATCGAAACTTGGGATGCGCTCATCGAGTCTCGCGCGCAGTTCCTTTGTCTCGGCCGCCAGAACATCCGCCCGCGTCTTGAGACTTTCAGGCACGGAGTACCCGCCCCAGTTCTGGGTCACATAGCTCTCACGGTCGGCCATCTTGGATTTCCACTGATCCGGGTACTGCATCAGCGGCTTGGTCCTGAAAACCATCGCCTCGCTGGCTTCCGTGTTGATCCTGTGAACCGACTCCCTGCGAAGCCTCTCCGCATCCATAGTCTGGCTTTCCATCGACCACTGCTCGACGAGTTCCGCCAGCACACGGGCGTAGGCATGATTCGGATCAATCTCCAGGACGGCTTGAAGGTCCGCTCCGGCCTTCTGGTAGTCTTCCTGCTTGAGATGGAAATTGGCGCTTTCCATAAGCGCCTTCACCTGTTGCTTTCTCTGGGCCTTGGCCGTGGCCTTTTCCTCGGCGATCAGCGAGTCCGCCTTGCGCTTGCGCTGGCGGTCCACCTCGGCCTGCTGCTGGGCAGCCAGGCCTTCAACCTGTCCGAGCATCAGGTCCGCCTGCTCGACGTAATTCTCAAAGCCCATCTGGATGTTGGCAAGCGCATCGCTCTTGGCTTTCTGCAGGAAACCCCGAGCCTTGATGTAGTCCTTTTCAACCATCGCCTTGCGCGCATTGGAAAGGTTGTCCCTGATACCGGCTTCCTTGGCCTGCCTTCTTGCTTCGGCGGCTTTTTCGAACTCATCCTTGGGGCCTTTAAGCTCGGCGAGTTTCTTCTGGGACATCTCCAGGAGGAGAGTCGCCTCGTCGTAGCCCGGCCTTAGCGAAAGCGCCTTGTAGGCGCCCTGCTGCGCCTTCTGGTAATCCTTGCCCATATAAGCATCGAGACCGGCCTTGTAGGCAGCCTCGGCCCGGGCTTTCCTGAGCGCCTCCGGGCTGACAACGGCCTCGGCAGGGGCAATCTCGGGGACGGTCACGACTTCGGGCTGCACGGCCGGTTTTTCCGGCTCGACCGGCACCTCGACAGCAGGCTCTTCAACCGCCGCAACCTCGGCGGCCCCGGCCTGGGCAGCCTTTGCCTCTGCCTGTTCGCGTTCGGCCTTTGCGATGGCCTTTTCGGACTTGGAGATGTACTTGGGCACATCCCTGTCCTTGAAAAACCCCAAGCTGATGTCCTCACTCTCCTGGACACTCTTGATGTCCTCGAAGACCTCCTTGGCATCAGCGTAGCTGCCTTCCTTGTAAAGGGCCTTGCCGTCCTCGAACTGCCTGGCCAGAACCTGTGCCTTCTGTGCCTTGGCGGCCTCTATGATCTTGTCGTTAATCCCGGCGAGATACTTCTGCAGCCTGCGGTCGGCCGAATGTCCCAGCGAGATGTCGCTTTTACCACACTGGTCGGAGACCTCCTGCAGAACGGGTCTGGCTTCCACGTATTTCCCGTCCTTGTAGAGCTGCTGGCCATCCTCAAACTTCGCCTTGAGGTCACTCTTGAGGGCTTCCTTCGCATCTTCCCGACCCGCGGCAACCACCGCTTTGCGGTCTTCTTCAGCCTTGAGCACGGCGTCGGCAGCCTTGCTCGTACATTTCTTTATGTAGGAGTTGAGCTTGCGGGATGTGAAAAAGCCCAAGTTGACACCTTCAGCTTCAGCGTCATCCTTGACCTTCTGGAAGGCATCCTTCGCCTCTTCGTAGTTATTTTCCTTGTAGAGGGCCTCAGCATCCTTGAAGCGCTCCATAAGAGCATCTTTCTTCACCGCCAGGCGTTTCTCCTGGATCAGATTAAGGTGCTTGTCGATACCCTTCTTGACAGACTTGCCAAGGTCAACCCCAGCAGCCTCCGCCTCGGAGCGAACTGCGAGGAACTCCTTCTCGGCCTCGTCGAGCTTGCCGTCCCTGTAAAAGGCCTTCGCTCCCTCGTATCTTTCGAGCAGCTGGTCTTTTACCGTCAGCTCCGACTCGGCTGACTCCGCCTTCTGCGCCTGAGCAACCATAGGCAGGAAGGCATTGACGGCCACAACAAAGCCCAGAAGCAATAGACCGACACCAATTGCCTTTTTCAACTCTCTCTCCTTTCGACCGCGCAAGCGACGAGGATTTCCTCCAGCCGGTTTGGCGCTACTCCAGATTTCAACTCCATACTCCGCGCCGCCTCGATCCAGCGGGGCTCCCTGGAGCTCCCGTTTCCACGATAGCGCGACAAACCTCGCCGCAAAAGACAAACCCTGCAAAACACGCGCTGCTTTTAGCCCTCATCGGCCAGAGGCTGCCACTTTATTCGCAAATCTCCCCTTCGGTCGGAGTAGACAATCTGCAACATAGGATATACAAGTGCTCCACGACTGTCAACCCCCTCCTCGCCCGAATTACCGCTACCCTTGCTCACAACCCGGAGACGTTTTCGAAAGGCGAGCAACACGCACTCGGTGGAAAAATCCACCTTTTCCATCACGACGGCCCCGGTTGAGGCATTCCTCTTCAGAATAGTCTCAACGCAGCCGATTCCCTCACCCGGAACCACCTGGTAAGCCTTCGAAATCCATTCCTTGGTGGCAGGCATCCACTTGCGGACTTTGATCCACGCCCCCTTCCCTTCCAGGCTTCCGCCCGTCAGAGCAAATTCCGTATCGGGCTTCGGTGACACGGAGGCGGCAATATCCGTCCAATCGCTCTGCCTGAACGTTCCCGCCTCCTCGCCGAGATTTTCACCCCAGAACCTTACGCGATAGGTATAGTCAACGTCTGGGTTAACATCCTCATCGTAGAACACGCGCACGTCACCGAAACTGACTACCCGTTTCTTGGGTGCCTGTGCCGCCTGAGTGCGCTGCGTCGTGGTACGGCGCCCTTGGTCGCTGCTCCTGACACCGAGATCCGCCAGGGCTCTCCTGAGGATTTCCTCGTCACTGGCCACCCGGTTTTCATCCTGGCGTATTTCGCGGCGGTAGTCGTCCCACAGCATCGCAATCATACGGAAGTTCTCGTTGAGCCGCAGGCGCTCGGACGCGGCCATTTCTCCGCTGCGCACCGCGTTGGCGGCGGTTCGCCTGGCTTGCCTGACAGTCATCTCTCCGTCGACCATAGCACTCAGCAGTTCATCCGCAGTGAGGCCTTCTGGCCCTGCGGTTCTCCCCGCCCTCTGTTGCTGTACACGCAACTCGGGCTTGAGCTTGCGGGCGCGTTTCAAGAGTTCAGCGGGAGTCAGGTAAGGCCTCTCTCCAGCCGTCGTCACCGTCTCAAACACTTCGGGCCGATCGTCGAGTACCATTGCCCTGGCAATCTCCACGCCTGTGAAGGTGAGTTTCCCGTCCGTCTTGGGCTGATTGGAATTCTGATCCCAACTGACGGCCACGTAACCCAGTTCGGGCGCGGCCGCCACGTCAACGGGCGGGAGTATCTCAACGCCGCCGGTCCACGGGAGAACTTCCCAGAACAACGCACCGCCAAGAGGCTGCTGCGGCGTGACCCTGCCGGCCTTCGCAAATGCACTGATAAAGTCCGGCGTCTTCGGCACTTGGCCCGCAGTTATTTCGGGCCGCCCCTCCAACGTTACCACCAGGTTGTTAAGCCTTTCCTCCTGGTCAGTGCCATAGACCCATGGGCCATGAAAAACAACACTGTAGAGAAGCGCCAAGCCGAATATACCTGCAAATATCTTCTCGAAATGAAGGAAGAACACCTTGCCCCAGTTATTCATCCGTCCATCCTCCTACAACCACGGCCATCGGTCACCTCGGAAACGAAGGATATATCCGGCCGCCTCCGCAACGCCGCTCTTGCCAATGTCAATGCCTGCCCGCCGACCCGGAAGCCCCGGCCGGGTCCCTTGAGGCCCGTTGCGCTTTCCTCTTCTTGTACGCTTTCAGATTATCGCGCTCGAATTCCGTGGAAATGTAGTCCCAGACCTCGCAGTACAGGCTCACGGCCACTACCGGCACATAAACAGCCTGCGTCTCGTCGAATGCTCGCGCCATCTCCCAGTTGCCCGGAATGTAAAAGAACACGTCCTTGTAGCTGCTCATTTTCTCCAGGAACACCGGAAAAGCCCGGACATCTATCTGGAAATCCAGGCTCATCGGGTAAATCCAGAACTTCTCCCCCCCGTCCGGCCTGTTCTCGCCCTTGGGGTTCCTGGTATCCAAGTCGATCTTGATACTCTGTACTGACTTGACCCCACACTCCGGCTCGGTCAGCACGTCGACCAGCGCCTTGAGTATCCAGTATTTCTTCTGGGTAACGCGGATTGCATACGGGGCGGGCCGGCTGGATCCCCACTTCTCCCTGCCCGGCAGTACGGAGTTCTCGCCACCGACCAGTCCAGCCTCGACAAGCCTTTTCTGCAGCGCGCCGTATGCCGTGAAGTATGCCTTTTTGTAGGCCTCGCCGTCCGGAATTCCACCTTCCGCCGGCACGAGGAACTCGCCGTCGAGATGCCTGTCCGCGTCGGCAAGATTCTGGAGAATCGCAGCCCTTTCCTTCTCAAAGGACTTCTTGTACTCTCCGGCCTTCTCAAGGACCTCCGGAGAAACTCTCGCTATGTCGGAAACTTCCTTTTCCAACCTCGTGAGGACCAGATCGGCGGCTTTTTGCCCCACCCTTATCTTGTTGACTCTCCCGGAGGCAACGATGTAGGAAGGCACCGACACGATAAGGACCGCCACGGCAAGAAGGACATAGAAGATATTGTCTTTTAGGAAATCCATATTCCCTTCCTTGCAGGCGCCGCTAGTTCTACATTCGTTCCACCTTGTTCCTGGCCGGGCTTCGTCACGAGGCGCTCTCCTCAGCCACCTGGATCACCGAGCCGGGTTGCTTGTAAAGCCACTGTATCACGGCGGTTGTGTACTGCTTCTCCTCGTACTCCAGATTGGAGCCGCGAGGTTCCGTCATTTCCCTCGCGTGTGTCTTGACGTGCTCCCAGTAGGTTTCCTTGACTGCGAAGTAATAATTGCAGTAAAGCACCCCCGGAACAGCCTTTTCCATCTTCTTGCAGATCGTCTTTATATAGGCCGGCCCTTTCGGGTTCGCCGTCTCGATGGTAATCTCGGCCAAAAACGCCGCACCCGTAAACGTCAGTCCCTTCTTCTTGCGCTTCACATCCGCGCCGCGATCGGCAGCAGCACCACTACCGCCACTGCGTCTCTGGGCTTCTATTTCCCTCTGTCGGGCCTCCCGCCGCGCAAACAATTCCGCTTCTTGTCTTTCGTAGCGCGCCATAGCCTCCGCTTCGTGTTCCAGGGCCAGCTGCTCGCGATCCCGCCTGCTCAGCCTCCCGGATGTCCTGGATGTCCTGCGTCGGCTCATCGCCTCTTTTGCCGCTTTGATGTAGTTCGCGCGCGCGACGGTATCGGCTACTACATCCATTGGACTTGTACCGCTGCTCCCCTTCCAGGGAGTGCGCAACATACTGTTGAGCGTCTTGGCACCGCCCTGCTCCATCCTGATCGTATTTATGTAGATGGGATATTCCTCGTCCTGCGGCAGGCTCTTGATAAGGGCGTCAAAGGCATCCAGCGCATCGGCGCGCGATGCCTTGAGACCCACAAGGGCCTGCAGCTCGTTTTCCACCTTTTCCACGTTGGTCAAGTCGTCGTATCTGTCCCTCGCCTGGGCCACCTTTTTCACCTGTTGGACCCGCAAATCGCTGTTGATACCGTAGGCCGTGGGTTCCATAAAGGCAAACGCTGCATAAAAAACAAAGGCGCCGGCAAGCATTGCCGCCGCCGCGATGAGCATCGGCCGCTTGCTCCTGAGCATCCGCTCCCTCAAAATCTGCGGCGGCATAAGGTTGATGTTGAGCCCGCCGAAGCCGAGAGCCTGCACCACGAGGCCCATAGCCGCCCCAAAGGCCGGGGCGCTCTTCTCGAAAAACTGTGCGTTCACTGCGTTGGCTACGATTATGTTGTTGGTCTGCGAGTACTCCTCCACCGGATAGGCCAGACCCGCTTCGAGGAACCTCTTGACCCCGTACATCTTGAACCCGTTGCCGAAACCGATGAGCTTGACGAACTTCGTCGACTTGTGAAGCGAGCGATAGTACCCGGCCGACCGCTGCACTTCGTCAAGGAGGCTGCGCAGCGAGGGCCTCAGCGCGTCGAATATCTCCTGCGCCTTCTTGGAACGATGCATGCTGTGCTTGAGGGTCTCAGCCTGCTCGAACTCCAGCCCGTACTTCGTGGCGATCGCCCTCGTGAAGTCGTTGCCGCCGATGGGCAGCGACCTCGTCCACACGTCGTTGCCGTCGACGACGACGAGGTTGGTGTTTTCCGCGCCGATGTCCACGGCCATTATCGCGCCTTCCTCAACCGGCTGGTCATAGCGCACACAGTTATAGATGCCCGCAGCGGCCAGCTGCATGGTGCCCACCTCGATGCCGGCGGCCATCAGGTTCGAGAGGAAGGTGAATATCGCCTCACGGCGCATCGCGAAGAGTCCCACCTCGAGCTCTTCGCCCGGGGCGTACTGCCGCTCGATAACCTGGTAATCCCAGATTACGTCTTCGAGGGGAAAAGGTATCTGCTGCGTCGCCTCGTACCTGACGATATCGGGCACCTTTTTCCTGTCGACCGGCGGCAGCTTGATAAACCGAATCAGCGCCGACCGCCCGGCGGCGATGGCCACCGAGAAATCGCAGTTCTCGATATCGTTGCGGCTCAGGAAGGTCTGCAACGCCTCACGGACCGCAGTGGTACTGTCGCCGCCCGCCGAGAGCGGCTCACGATACTTGATGTGGTCGAACGCGAGGACTTCAACAAGATTGCCAGACAGCGTCGCCTTGACCGCCTTGAGAGCACATTGGCCAATGTCCAGTCCCCAAACGGCTGTTGCAGCCATCTCCCACTCTCCTTCCGGCACGCTCGGGATGCAAAAGGCACGTGCCTGCTATCCTGTGCCTGGACTGCACTGACTGACGCGAAATTTTATTACCGGACGCGCAGGTTGTCAAGCGATTTCCGCCCTGCGACGATCGACACTACGAACTAACTCAGATACCACCCATGCCCCGCTCTTGCCTCCGAGGCGCCCCTTACATATACTATTATGGTCGTGTCGCGAAAATGTTTCCAGAAAATTGTCAAAATGCCCGAAAATATTTGGCCGCCCGCCATTCGTGCCCATACCTTCGGCTGCAAGGTCAACTTCTGCGATACGAACGCCCTTCTCGAAGCCGCCGCCGAATCCGGGTTCAAACGCGCCCCTGAAGGCTCCCAGGCGGCGGTGGAAATCATCAATACCTGCGCCGTCACCGCCAGAAGCGTCCAGAAGGCCCGTGGCCTCATCCGGCACATCCGCGCCGCAAACCGCCGGGCCGCTATAGTCGTCACAGGGTGCGCCGTTCGCACGCGTGAGAAGACGCTCCTTGAAATGCCAGAACCCGACGCATTTTGCGATTCTGTGCGCACCACCCTTGAATATGTCTGTCGCCTTTACGGCTTGAGATCCGCGAGGCTTGCCGCCGGCTTTGACCCGGCACGCACCAGGGCCTTTCTCAAGGTTCAGGAGGGCTGCGATGCCTTTTGCTCCTATTGCGTGGTACCCTACGCCCGCGGCAAGCCCCGCAGCGTCCCCGAGGAAGAGGTGCTCTCGGCCTTCCAGAGGGCACTGGAGAGCGGCTATCGCGAAATCGTCCTTACCGGAACCCACCTGGGCATCTACGGCCGCGACATACCACCGGCGTCGCTGCCGTCACTGATGCAAAGAATCGACGCCCTCAGCGGCGGCTTCCGTGTGCGGACAAGCTCCATCGAACCCCGCGAGGTTTCAGACGAACTGCTCGACGTTATGGGTTCATCAAAAACCTTTTGTCCCCACCTCCACGTACCGCTCCAGAGCGGCTCGAATCGCATCCTCCAGGCTATGGGCCGCCCCTATGGGCGCGAGGAGTTCCTGGAAACGCTCGGCCGCGCCCGCTCGGCGTTGAATAATCCCGCTATCACGACCGACATAATGGCGGGCTTTCCCGGAGAGACCGAGCGCGACCATCTGGACACACTTGACTTGATGCGCCAAGCGGGCTTCACCAGGGCGCATGTTTTCGTGTTTTCGCCGCGATCGGGAACCGCCGCCGTCGGCCTCGCCGGGCGCGTCGACGGCCGCCTCGCCAAGCACCGCTCCGGGGAAATCAGGGCTCTCGCCGAGGAAAGCGCGAGGACCTTCCGGCGAAGCCTTTTCTCCGAGAGGCTCGAAGTCCTGCCGGAAGTCAGCAAGGACGGCTTCCTCGAGGGTTTCTGCCGGCGCTACCAGAGGGTTCGCATCAAGAAAAAAAGGGAACTTTTGGGTACCCTCGTCAATGTCTATATAACAGGGGAAAGCGGCGACGGCAAGGCACTGGAAAGCCGTCTCGAATAGTTCCGGTCCGGAGACGCATTTATGCATCACGCCGGAAAAGTCATTTGTGCCCTGGCGCTGTCCGCCTGGCTCTTACCTGCAGCGGCTACCGGCGACGTCGTCACCCTCAACGAGGGCCAGGTCCTCGAAGGCAAAGCGACCGAGTCCGACGGCCAGGTCCGGATAGTCCTGCCGAACGCGACCGTCGCTTTCCCGAAATCCAAAGTTGTCAGCATCAAGTACTGCCCCGCGCCCAAAGAGACCTACCTCAAGCGCGCCGGCGAGCTCGCCGACACCGACGCCGACGGCTGGTACCGCCTCGGACTCTATTGCAGCGGCAAGGGGCTCCGGGAGGCGGCCTCCGACTGTTTCAACAAGGCGCTCGCCGCCGACGCGGATCACGAGGGCGCGCGCACCGAGCTCGGCTTTGTTCGCGAGGACGGCAAGTGGATTTCCCACGAGGAGGCTATGGCCCGCAAGGACTACGTGCACTACAAGGGCCGCTGGATAACCCGCAAAGAGGCCGAGTCCCTGCGCGCCGAGGACCTCCGGCGCAGGCGTATCCGCAACATCCGCACTCGCCTCCGGCTGCTGACATATATAATAACGTACAGCACCCCCGGCAAGAGCCGCGAAGCCCGGGAAGAGCTCGCCGGGATGAGCGACCCTGCCCTGCTCACACCGCTTGTCGAGCAGACCGGGAACGCCGACCCCCGTGTGAGAAGCGCCTGCCTGGCTGCGCTCTCCAACTACGGGCAGGACGAGGCCGCCCTCGCGGTGCTTGATGCGGCGATGTGGGACCGCGTCGCCGATGTGCGCCACCAGGCCTTCATCATCCTCAACGCCAAGCAAAACGAGAAGGCCTTCCAGGCGACGATTGGAAACCTGGTCGGCGGCGATGACGAGATGCGCTTCAGGGCGTCGGAGGTTCTCGGCGCTATCGGTGACCAGAGGGTAATCCCATACCTCATCGAGTACGTCTCCTGGACGAGGCCGCTCGCGCCGGCGCGTCGGGGAGTGCGAACCAGGCGTAGGCGATACGACAACGTCACGCACAGGTGGGTCGCCGGCGTGCGCGCAAAGGTGGCTCCGGGCGTCGTCGCGTATGAGCCGATCATAGCCGGCTGGAAACACGGTCGTGTCGTTGTCCTCAACGATGACCGGGACGACGACTGGCGGGAACCCGGCGGTTTCACGACGGGATTCACTGACGACGTAATCCTCAACTACGAAGCGC
>JAGHCE010000033.1 GCA_021160625.1 Planctomycetota bacterium
CGAACCGGCAGGATGGAGCGCACAAGGACGCTTCTGGAGAAGCTCGGCGTGGCGGGAGCACTGCGGGAGAAGGATTTTGTCTATTCGTTTCCGCCGGAGAGAGACGACTTTGCAGGCGGCTGTGTCGGGGATATGGACCCGGAAGAGTTCGTGCTGCTTCTGAGGGAAACGTTCAACCGAATGCCCCACCGCGGCTGCCCCGTGATCGGGATGCCCACGTCGATGCTTCGTCGCATCGAGCACGAGGCGATCGTGCTTTCCGGGAGCGACTCGGTGCATTCTCCTGAAGCGGCCCAGAGCCTCGTGGATCTCCTGCCGAACGCCCGGTTTGTGCAGACGCCCGGCGGCGAGGACGGCCTGACCATCGAGGTAATGGAGGAAATCGCCGAGTTTCTGCAGGAGTAGCCGCCTGCGGCGGTCTTGCGGAGCGTAGGCCGTTTTCCTCAGGATTCCAGAGGCACGTTCAGCCTGCCCCCGTCGGCGGCTTCCTGGATTGCCAGCGTGATCCGCGATGCCTCGATGACGGCGGCGGTGTCGAGGTCGCCGGCGGCGCTTGTGCCGGCGATGTCGCCGAGGAACGAGTCGAAGTATCCTCCCTCGACGCCCGGATCCGGTTCGATCTGTTCGGGGGTTGCGCTCCTGCCGCCGAGGAAGACGTTTTCCTGCTTGAGGGCCGCTTCCAGGACGCCGGCGGGGCCGTGGCACGTAAAGCGCCAGTACTGCGGCATTGAATAGCCGCCCTCCTCCGGCGCGAAGTATGAGACGTCTCCCAGTACGCCGCCGTCGTTGTCCATCCGCAGCATCATCTGCGCGCCGTCCTGGAAAAAGGGCGCCTCCTTGAGACGGGCGTTCCACACACGGGCGGCGACGGCCTCGGTGAAGGTCCTTCCGGTCATCCACCCCACGAGGTCGATCGCATGGATGGCGATGTCGTTTATCGTGCCGCCTTGCCTGCCCTCTTCGAAGTACCACGCCGGTCGCGAGGCGTACGAGAGGGGGTGCTGGCCCAGAAAGGTCACGGTGTGCACTTGGCCTATCGCACCCTCTCCAATCAGCCGGCGCATAGTTCGGAAAACGCCCTCGTCGCGAAGGTTGAGCATACAGCCGACGCACAGGTTCCCCTCGGCGGCCAGGGACGCGATGTCCCGAAGTTGACCGCTGTCGGTGCATATGGGTTTGTCAGAAATGACGTGCCTGCCCGCCGTTAGCGCCGCCAGGATAACCTTGCCCCGGCGTGCATAATAGTCCCCGACCGCTACGGCGTCGCAGTCGACCTCGGCGAGCATCTCGGTATAGTCCCGGTGGGTGAGATTGACGGCCTTGCCCCGGATGACTTTTTCCCGCGTAGGTTCGTGGCTTTCACAGGCTGCGACGATTTCGACGTCGTCGCGCCGGGCAGCCACCGCGTAGAGATCGTTTATGTGTCCGTGACGAAACCCTGCAAACGCAATCCGCATAACGTGTTCCTTTCGAACAGGCCGGCAGCCGCCATAATCGCAAACTTGCGTCAAAGGATACGGCCGGCCCCGAAGGTCCGCAAGCCCAAAGCGCCGCCTGAGAGGGCAGTGCCGGGCGGCGCACAAAGCCGGGGCCGCTGGGGCCGAGCGTTTTTTTGTTGACATAATTTCCGCCTGCGGGTATCTGTGTGAGCCGGTTGTTCGACGAAAAGCCTGACCTGTAAATGGGAAGGAGCGCCCCTTGTGGTTGTCGTAGCCCGTTTTTTCTTCGGTGGGGACGTGTCATACCGCGTGCGCCAGACGCCCGGCGTAGGCACCACGGGAGGGTTGCGGTGAGAGAGAAGCTGCCAGGGAACCCGCAAGCGGCCTTGCGTGCCGTGCTCGCGGGGCTTTTCGTTTTCGGGCTGTTCACAAGCATTTTCCATTTGCTCATCCACGGTTGGGGTCCCTCATCTTCGGTCCTGGGCATCCGCGCTCCGGATGACTGGCACAATCTCCTGCGCTTCTCGATAACGGCCGTGGTCGCCTCTGCGGCCGGGGTACTCATCTACGGAGGTGTTTCGAGGCGTCCAATGGTGATTGCGCTGGCCATCGGGATCATTTTCATCGACATTGATACATACGCCATCTGGCAGCAGGTCATAGGCGTGGCAGGCACCACTATAAGCCTTCCGAGAAGCGTCACCGCGAAACTCGGCAGCCAGACGGGCGTGGAATGGGACTGGGTCATCTATGCGATGAAGCATAGTTGCAGCAGGCTCTACTGGGTGTACTACCTGATTTATTGCTTCTGGGCCATCGTGATTCTCTACTCGGGCTACATCGGGCAGTACGTAGTGGGACGTCTCGTCACCAAGGAGAGCAAGGTCCGGGAGGAGTCCGCCATTTACGTTGCCGAGAGAGCCGGTGTCGGCCTTCTGGCGGGTACGGCTTCCGGCGTGACGGGGATGCTCATTGCGGCGGCGTTGTCATCCCTGGTGGTGGCCGGTCCCGTCGTGGCGGCCGGCGGTACTGAGCGAGGCTTGATGCAACCGGCGCCTGCAATAGAAGCCGGTAATGCAAGTTCACGCGAGGCCGGTCCACAGGGAAAGGCTCCCTCCGCCGGTACCGCCGGCGTCACCGGGAATGAGCGTGGCGCCGCCGGTCGTTTTTTCCAAACGCGCCGTACCTATGTTTTGCTTGCGGCGTTGGCCTTTTTCGCGACGGCGTACATAACCGCGCTCGTCGTCAGGCCGCGCACGAGCACCTGGGTGGCCTGTGGTGCGGTCCTGGGAGTGATGGTACCGCCGGCGGCGGCGCTTTTCTTCTTCCACTCGGACCCCGAACATCTGGAGGGCTTCTTCAAGTTCTTGCAACTTTCCCCCTTCACGCTGGCGGGTGTTGCAATAGCCGCCAGCGTCACCGGCGACTGGGCGGGCAGTCAACTCGTGGCACGGGCCCGCCGCCGGTATAAAGTGCTGCTCAAACCGCTGTAACCCACCGGGGGCTACTCGCGCCAGACCCACTCTGTGGATTTCAGGGTAACCGGATCAAGGGAGGCCTGGAACTCGTCTCCGGGTCTCGCGTAGCACAGCTTGAAGGTCTTGTACAACGCGACGAGCTTGCCGGATTCCGTCTTCTTCAAAGTGAAGTCGCCCGAAAGCCCCGTGACGTAGATGGCCAGCGTGTCAGCGGCCGGATCGGCGCCCTTGAAAACAGCCACGCCCTTTTTCGTCTCTCCAGACTTGATGATGCCGGTTATCTTGCTGAACGAGAGAAGATCCTTGCCCATGCGCTTGGAAAGCTGTGCAAAAACTGTGGGGTAGATGCCGGCGGTGAAAACCTTCCCGTTGTCAGCTTCCATCTGGAATGTCGGATAGAAATCGATGTCCTCGGATGTCTTGTTGGTCACCTCGTAGATTACGTACGTGTACTGGGAGAGGCTCCCGCCCTCGGTAACTTCCAGCACCCTCGGCGGCTTGCTCGAGAAGGCAATCTCCCAGGTGTCGAGCCTTGATACGCGGTTGACGTACGCGTACGCGCCGGCCGTGACCGCAACGAGTACCACAAAAGCACACAAGCCTTTACGCAACACTGGCCTTCCTCCTTCTCATCTGCCTGAAGTTCGCTATGGCTCCAGTGGGACACTCCTCCACGCACTTGCCGCAGGAGACGCACTTCTCGTAATCTATGTGCGCAAGGAAGTCCTTTATCTCGATCGCGTCAACCGGGCAGACCTTCGCGCAACGCCCGCAGCCGATACAGGCACGCTGGCAATTGCGTCGGGCAACTGCCCCTTTGTCGCGCGACCGACATAGAATATGCACAAAACTCGACTCTTTTTCAATACTAATTATATTTTTCGGGCAGACACTCGCGCAAATGCCGCAGCCGGTGCACTTCTCCTCGATCACCACCGGCAGCCGCTGCGCCGACATCACGATGGCCCCAAAGGGGCAGGCCTCGGCGCACGTGCCGAGCCCCAGGCACGCGTATTCGCACCCGTATATCGCGTCGGTATAGAGCATTGCTGCATTGCAGTCGCTCAAGCCCCGGTAGTCCACGGCAGGTTTCGCGGCGGTGCGGTTGCAGTGGACGACGGCATAACGTTTGTCCTTTTCCTGCACCTCGACGCCGAGGAGGCCGGCCAGTGCCATGTGGACTTGGGGGCCGCCCGGCGCGCACAGGTCCGGAGGGGCCTTGCGCGCGGCCACCGCCTCTGCATAGGCGGCGCAACCGGCCATTCCGCAGGCGCCGCAGTTGACGCCCGGCAGGGCTTCCAGAATCTTGTCCACGAGGGGGTTGCGCTCTACGGCGAGCTTCGCATTGGCTATGGCCAGGCCCACGGCGAAGACGACACCCAGGGTTCCAAGGCCGAGAACCGAGGCTATGATGATTCCATACAAGAGTCTGCCCGCTTTCCACCTTTGCGCCGGTCGAACCGGCATCTACGCCTGTGTATATCGTCAGATGAGGCCGCCGAAGCCCATAAACGCCAGCGCCATAAGCGCCGTGCACACAAGTGCTATCGGAACGCCCTTCATCGCCTCCGGCAGCGGAAGCGTTTCCAGGTGTTCCCTTATCCCGCTCATAAGCAGCATCACCAGGAGAAAGCCCACCCCTGCGCAGAAGCCCTGGAACGTCGCCGCCGGGAATGTCAGGACCTCTTCGGTCGCCGTCGTGTTCAAGAGCGCAACGCCGAGAACGGCGCAGTTGGTCGTGATGAGCGGCAGATAAATGCCCAGTGACTCGTAAAGCGCGGGGACGCTCTTGCGCAGGAACATCTCGACGAACTGCACGAGCGTCGCGATGACGAGTATGTAGCTGACGGTCTTCAGGACCGGCACCAGCGACGTATCGTTTCCGATAAATCGTGCGAAAATGTTGAAGCCGGAGGCCGACTGCGGCAGCAGGACAAAGCGGTGAATGATCCACGTCACCGCCGATGCCAGCGTCATAACAAATGTCACCGCCATCCCCATCCCGAAGGCGCTGTCCGTGCGCTTGGTGACACCGATAAAGGGGCACAGGCCAAGGAACCTCGCCAGGACGAAGTTCGACACGAACACCATCGACACGATAATCGTGAAGAACGAGCCCATATCCACGGTGTAGTGCAATCCGGACGGCATCAGTTGTTCTCCCGGCGTTCTTTGAGCTCGACGGCGGTCACCGGGTGCTGGCAGGCCGCGGAGGTGCCGGCCGCCCTGCGCAACTTGAGCGTGTTGAATACCCCCAGCAGCAGCCCCATCACCAGGAACGCACCAGGCGCCATTATCATTATGTAGGCCGGTTGGTAGGCCTTGGAGACCTTGAGCCCCAGAAGTGCCCCCGAGCCGATAACTTCCCGCACCGCCGATATCAACAGCAGTGCCAAGAGAAACCCGATCCCCGATCCGAGCCCGTCCAGGAAACTGCGAAAGACCGAGTGCTTGGCGGCGAATGCCTCGGCGCGGCCCAGGATGATGCAGTTCACTACGATAAGCGGTATGAATATGCCGAGCGACTTGTTAATGCTCTCGGAAAGATACGCCTGCATAGTCAGGTCCGCCATCGTGACGAAGCTGGCGATGACGACGATAAAGCAGGGAATGCGGATTTCCTGGGGAATGAACCTGCGCAGGCTCGATATGATGACGTTGGAACACACCAGGACCGCCGTCGTCGCTATCGCCATCCAGAAGCCGTTGACGACGCTTACCGTCACCGCAAGCGTCGGGCACAGCCCCAGGACCAGGACGAATGTGGGGTTCTCGCGGAATATCCCTTTCGTCAGTTCCTTGAGGAGTTTCACGTATCCCCTTTCACATCCGAAGCGATAGCCGCCCCGGGACGGCTACCGGGCCGCAATTATAGCCGCACGGCAGACCAAGTCAACGGCGCATGCCCGCTATAACCGTCCCAAGGAATGTGGGGATGTTTTGGCAACGCTGGTGAGCCCCATAGCATCCACAGGGGCGCTGCTTGCCGCGCCCGCGGAAGGTCAGTTAATTGCCGCGGGCAATGCCCGTGGCCCCCTCAGTAGAAAGGGGGCGAAGCCTTCCGCTTTGCCGGTGGTTGCCGTCAGGGGGAGAATTGGCCTGATTGGCACGCTGGGTTGGTGTTTTTTACCACCTCTTTGGACCGGGTAGCATTCGGCGCGGCGGTTCCTGGGGGTTTTGCGGGTTTGGCACGGCCTTTGCTCTTCTGTCTGGCGAGCGTGTGGCTTTTTCAATAGTAGGGCGTCGTCGTATGGCGTGCCTATGTAGAGTGGGTCACATATGCTTTTTGCGGCCCGAGAGCGTTTGCACCGGAACCGGGCCGACGTGGGAAGCCCGGGGGAGTTCCTCGCGCGGTCGGCCGCCTCATTTGGGGCGGGCGTTTTCGGTAGTGCGCCGGTCTGCAAGCCCCGGTTCGCAGACCCGGGCCGCACCTTTTGGGAATGCGGGCGGCAGACGTCCGCGGGAGGCGCGTGATGCTACGTAGGGTGCTCTTGGTGGGGGACAGGCGCAGGGTGCCGGCGGAGGTGTTGGAGGCTCTTGCCGGCTGCGAGGTTCACATTGCCCGGACGCAGGCAGCGGCGCAAAGCGAGATGGACCAGAGTGCGTACGATACCGTCATCTGCCGTCCATCGGCGGTCGATTCAGAATTCCTGCAGGAGATTGTCGGACGGGAAACGCCCGTTGCGGTGTGGCTGGTCACGCCAAAGGCGGCCGGTGGCGCTTCGGGGAACCGGGAGAGCCTGTTTTGCCGGCCTAAGGGACTTGCCGTGGCGGATGCCCAGGGGCTGGAAAAGGTGCTACATCCCGTTCCCGGTGGAACCGCCGGTTTCCGTGCCGCGCCCCTGGAGGCGGATATTTCCAAGCTGCTACTATCCCTGACGGCCGGCGGCGCTGCGTGTGCCCGCGGACGCGAAGCGGTGGAAGCGCTTGTGGATTCCGGCGGCGCCGTGTACGCGGGGTTTGTTGTGCCGGGCCGGCATGGCGATCATCCGGTCTTCGCGGCGGGGGATCCGGAAGTGGCGGGCGATCTGTCGCTGGAGGGGCTGAGAAACTCGGGCTCACCGGGCCGGGTAGAGAAGACGACGCAGGGGGAGACTGTCCGGATGTCGGTCGGGACCGGCCGCGGGGCGCTGGTCGCGGTGTTTCCAGCCGCCGACCGGGACGCGCAGGACGCCTTCAAGGACTACGGTCCTGACGTCGCCTCGTTTCTGGCGAGGTGTTCGTCGAACCTGAGTGCCGGACAAAGGGCCTGCCTGCTGCTTGAGGCCGTACGTTCAATTATGCACGACACCCGTAACGGACTGACCGGGCTTTCCTTAGCCGTGGGCGGGTGGTTGAAGGATTTCCAACCCGGTTCCGGCCCGTCTGACGCGGTATCGGCCCTTATGATGCGCAGCCTGGGTTCCATCGAGCTGCTTTGCAGGGAATTTGCAGGCGTCGAGACGGCTATCAGGTTCGAGACCACTGATTCGGACGGCGGCAGGGTTGCGGCCTGGTACACGGATTCCCTGGCGCGCTTCGGCCTTGACGTGGAACCTGCCCGGGTCGACCCGTCGTTCAGGCTGCCGGTGCGTGCAAGGGGCTTGCTGGCAAGGGCGCTGGTCCAGCTGGCGTGGGCCCTCTACAAGCTTCACGCCACGTCAATAGCCGTCAGTTCCATCGGCTCCGATGCCACGGCTGCAGTGGCCATCGTCTTTGAGTCGGCGTTTTCGCCCAAGGCCATCGCCGCCAACCAGGCCGTTGAGCAGGCTGCGGAGTTCATCGAGTCGGGGGGCGGATCTCTCGACGTCGAGCGGTGCGGGAAGCGTACTGAGATCAAGATTACCTTCGCCGTTCGTCCGGCGTTTTCCGTGGAAGGAGTTGTGTAAGCCGCCGCGCGGACCGGTGGCACGGATTGCAGGGTCGCTGGTTGCGGGACCGGAGCACCTGCGCCTGTGCCGTGCCGGTCCGCGCACGTTTTTACTACGAGGGAGGAGGGCTTCGCCCCCTTTCTGCTATGGAGCCCGCGCGCGTTGCCCGTGGCAACCCTCTGACCTTCTGCGGGCGAGGCAATACCTCGCCCCTACGACAGTCATTCCGCGCGCGGCAGGCCGCGCCCTACGTGACTATGTGGCACTGGTGGCTCTGTAGCCCGTGGAAGTTTTGCAGGCAACAATGCCTTGTCTCTGCTGGACAACCGGATTACCTCTGCTTGGAGCCGCTTAGCTCGGCATAGACGGCGGCGAGGTCCTTTGCCATCCGGCGGCTTGAAAAGCGGCTGCCGGCGGAGCGGGCCGCGGCGGTTGCAATTTTGTCCCTGGCGGCTCGGCTCGAAACGAGCCTCACAAGGGCCGCGGAAAGCGCCTGTGAATCCGACGGGCGCACAAGAAGCCCCGTTCTCTGTGGGTCTACAAACTCCCGTACTCCCGTGACCGCAGGAGCCACCACCGCCTTGCCCGCCGCCATTGCAAAAAGCAGCGGCCTTATGCCCTGGAAGTCGCCCGTCGGCAGCACCGCTATGGCGCATTCCGACAGGCTTGCGGGGAATGTCCGCGGGTCGCGCACACGGACTCTATCCCGGATGCCGAACTGCGTGGAGAGCGCCTCGACGTACGCCTGGTCCGTGCGGGCACACACCACGACAAACGACGAATGCTCCACTTGGCGGGAAAGCACCCGGCAGGCCTGCAGAAAGTAGTAGTAAAGCGTCCTCGCGCCGCCGGACACCTCGACCGGCAGGAGCATAATCGTCGTCGACTCACCGGTCTTGGCCTCGCCGGGTGCCGCTTTCGGGGGGAGGCTCACGCCGTACGGGACCTTCCACACCGCAGCCGGCTTCAGGCGGCCCAGGGATATGACGACGTCCCTGGCATAGGCCGACGGTGTGACGACTGCGTCGATGTACTTTCGCAGCGCCCAGAAAAAGGCGCATCCTGCTGCATTGAGGAGCGACTGGTTTGCAACAGGCGGCCTCGGCGGTGCATACACACTGTAGAGAGTCGCCGGGGCTGCCCCCGAAGCCGCCAGCAGCGCCATTGACATTGCCGCACGTCGGTCGTGACAGTGCACAACGTCGACGCGCTCCCTGACGAGAAAGGAACGCAGGGCAAGAAGCGAGCGCGGTCCGCGATGCATGACGCCCGCCTGGCGGGCGCGGTTAGTGATACCGGCTATTGTGTTGCCGTGCTTGGGGGCCCATACCTCGACGACGAGCGGTGCCTGGTCGTCGGTCGCATACCGGGCCACGGCCGCGGCCGCTTCCGAGCCGTGGACACAGCCGGGTTCGCAGATGAAATGGAGGACTTTTATCGCGGCAGACATTCGGTTCCCCTGTTTCGTGGGAAGCAACAAAACCACAATACAAATATTAGTTTGGTTTGCACGAAAGTCAATCCATCCCGGCGTTTGACCTGTCCATCGGCGGTCGCGGCGGCGCAGCGGAGGGCCACCAGTGCCACATTGCCATCCGTAGGGGCGAGGCATTGTCTCGCCCGCAGAAGGTCAGTTGATTGCCACGGGCAACGCCCGTGGCCCCGTAGGGGCGCCGCTTGCTGCGCCCTCAGCACCGGGCAGGGCAAGCCCTCAAGCCCTGTCCCTACAAAGCCACCAGTGCCACATAGCAGAAAGGGGGCGAAGCCCCCCCCCTATATTGGCTTGATATTTTCGAGGCGGCACGTTATCTTAGAGTTGAAATCGCATTCCGGCGACGACGAAGTACATCCGGTCCGCAGCCGGGTGCTCTCTGGAGGCATTGGGAAAGATGGAACCGTCGGAGGGTCTTGAACTCTTTCACGAATGTCTCGCCTCCGGGCGGACCGAGGCCCTGCGTGATCTCTTTTCCTTTTCCTCGGCGTACCAGTACTGGAGCGATATCTGCGCTTCCCTGGGGCGGGCCATCCCCGACGAAGCGGCGTTCAGGAGTATGGTCGAGGCGCTTTTTGCCTCGACGCTGGTCCGCGACGAAGTATCCTGCTACAACCCGGGCGGCTGTCGTGAAAAGATTATCGGCCCGGTGGCCTCGGTCGTTTTTCACAAGCGCGGCGCCGGGAACCAGAGGAGAGTGGCTTCCCTCGTCAGGGAGGACGGTCGTTGGAAAGTGAGGACTTATCCGGGCGTATTTCCCGGCGAACTGCTTTGTGAGGCAAGGCGCGGCGCGCGGCCGACCGCGTGAAAGGCAAGACCTATGAAGGGCGGCAAACCCAGAAGTATGTTGTATTTCCTGTCGGCCCGGTTTTCCGGGAAGGAGATTCACACTTCGTGGCGTCCGAATATGGACGTGTACGAAGCCGACCAGGCCGTTGTCGTGTCCCTTGAGATACCGGGTGTCAGGCCTGAAGATATTGAGATTATGCAGTACGCGGACAGGCTGCAGGTTTCCGGCGTGAGGCGCCCGGGGTCCGGTGAAACACCGAAACGCTTCCAGCAGATTGAGATTGTCTGCGGGCAGTTCGAGAAGGAGATTATCCTGCCGCTTTCCTTGAGGGGTGCTCCGGTGGAGGCGGCTCTGTCGCTGGGGATTTTGTCGCTCAGGATTTCAAAGGAGACTTCCGGCGGTGCCGGTGTTCAAAAGCGGATCGAGATCGAGGCGCAGTAAGTCAATGACCAACGAAGAGAAACCCGGCGGCGCGATAGGGATGGTCGCGCACTCTGAGAACGGACCAAAGGGAGTCTCCCAACTTCCCGTCGTCCCGATCAGCGACAACGTCGTTTTTCCATTTACGGTGATACCGCTTTCGATTACGGCGCCGAAGGCGGTCGCCGCCGTCGAGTATGCAATGAGCCGCGAGCGCACGCTGGCGATGGTGGCCGTGAAGGGGCCGTTCGAAGGGTCGCTCACGGCGGACAATCTCTTCAAGATCGGCACGGCCGCTAGGATTGTGCGCCTCTTCAAGGCCCCCGACGGCAGCCTCAATCTTATCCTGCAGGGCGCTTATCGCATTCGCGTCGTGGATATGCGCAGCGAGGACAACGTCTTCGTGGCGAGGGTGAAGAACTCCCCCGAGAAAAAACCCGCCGACCGCATCGCCGCCGAGGCCCTTACCCGCAAGGTCCTCGACCAGTTCCGCCGCCTCGTCCAGCTGACGCCGTACCTCTCGGACGAGCTCGAGACTCTCGCACAGGAAATCGACAATCCCCTGCAGCTGGCGTACCTAGCAGGCGCGCTTATCCGGATGGAAAAAGACGCCAAGCAGGAAATCCTCGAGCTCGACCTCCCCGAGAAGAAGCTCAGCCGTGTTTACGGGATATTGCAGCAGGAGCTTGCCATTTTGGAGATGGGCAACAAGATCCAGAGCGAGGCCCAGACCGAGATATCTAAGAGCCAACGCGAGTACTTCCTGCGCGAGCAGCTAAAGGCCATCCGCCGCGAGCTCGGCGAGCTCGACGCCACTATGGCCGAGGTCGAGGAGCTTCGCGAGAAGATTTCAAAGACCGACCTTCCCGAAGAAGTCGCCAAGGAAGCCGACAAGCAGGTCGGCCGGCTCGAAAGAATCCCCACCGCCTCGGCGGAGTACTCCGTCGTGCGCACGTACCTTGACTGGCTGCTGGGCCTGCCCTGGAGGGTCTCAACCCAGGACAACCTCAACCTGCGGCGCGCCCGGAGGTTCCTCGACGAGGATCACTGGGACCTTGAGAAGGTCAAAGAGCGGGTGGTGGAGTTCCTGGCCGTACGCAAGCTCAAAAAGGACAGCCGCGGCCCGATACTGTGTTTCGTGGGGCCTCCCGGCGTGGGAAAGACCAGCCTCGGCCAGTCGATAGCCCGGGCGCTTGGCCGCAAGTTTATCCGGATGTCACTGGGCGGCATCCGCGACGAGGCCGAAATCCGCGGTCACCGCAGGACTTACGTCGGCGCGCTGCCCGGCCGTATCATACAGGGCATCGAGCGCACCGGAACGAATAACCCCGTCTTTATGCTCGACGAGATCGACAAGGTCGGTGCCGACTTTCGGGGAGACCCGTCAAGCGCGCTCCTGGAGGTGCTCGACCCCGAGCAGAACTTCTCCTTCCGCGACCATTACGTCGAGATGCCCTTCGACCTTTCCCACGTGCTTTTCATTGCAACCGGCAACATTACCGACACCATACAGCCGGCCCTTCGGGACCGGATGGAGATTATCGAGCTGCCCGGCTACACCGAGGAGGACAAGGTCCGGATCGCCGGCGACCACCTCGTGCCGCGTCAGATTGGAGAAAACGGCATTCCCGACGGCAATCTGCGTTTCACCGCCGCCGGCCTGCGCGAGATTGTCAGGTTTTACACGTTCGAGGCCGGAGTCCGCAACCTCGAACGAAACATCGCCGCCATCTGCCGCAAGTATGCCACGAAGTACGCGTGCGGCCGCCGGCGGCCGCAGAAAATCGGCCCCGAAGAGGTCCGCCGGTACCTTGGCCCCCAGCGCCGCACGGCCGACGTGGCCCGCAGAACGTCGCGTGCTGGCGTGGCAACGGGCCTGGCCTGGACTCCTTCGGGAGGGGACGTGCTCTTTATCGAGGCGCTTTCGATGCCGGGCAAGGGCAACCTGCTGCTGACCGGCCATCTCGGCGACGTTATGCAGGAATCGGCCCGCGCGGCCTTGAGCTACGTCAGGCACCGCGCCGGAGACCTGGGAATCGGCGACGAGTATTTCAGGAGGCATGACATTCACATCCACGTCCCTGCGGGAGCCATCCCGAAGGACGGCCCCTCCGCCGGCGTCACGATGGCCAGCGCGATCGTCAGCTGTCTGACGGGCCGCCCGGTGAAAAAGGACGTGGCTATGACCGGCGAGATTACGCTGGCCGGCCACGTTTTGCCCATCGGCGGCCTGAAGGAAAAGGTCCTTGCCGCCAGGCGTGCCGGCATAAGGACCGTCATCTTCCCCAGGCAGAACAAGCCCCAGCTTGACGACATCCCCGCAAAGCTCAGGCGGCATCTGAAGTTCACACTCGTTGAAACCGTCGACGAGGTCTGGGATGCCGCGCTTTTCAAAACCCGCAGGCTTGCTCCAGGGAAGGGCGGTAGGTGAGGGCCGTGCTGGAGCCCGGCGAGCACCTCGGCCGCTACGAGGTGGAGTCTGTCCTGGGCAGGGGCGGGATGGGCGTGGTTTACAAGGTGCGCGACCCCAGGAGCAAGATGGCCTACGCCGCCAAGGTCCTGCACCGGGATGCCGGGAGCCGGCGTGACTCAGTCAGTCGTTTCAAGACCGAGGCGCGCATCGCACGGCGTCTCACCCATATGAACGTCGTTCACGTCTTCGCGCTCAAATTGTCGAAGGGCGCGCTCTTTTACGTGATGGAACTCGTCGAGGGCGCCGCCCTGGATGAATGCCTCAAGACCGAGGGCCCCTTTCCCCTCGACCGTTCGTTAGCCGTCGTCCGGGAAGTCGCCGCGGCCCTTCAGTACGTCCACTCGAAGCGCTACGTTCACCGCGATGTGAAGCCGGGCAATATCCTCATACGCGCCGACGGTCACCTGAAACTCGCCGACTTCGGCCTCGCGCAGAAGTTCGGCCGCGTACGGCAGACCCGCTCCGGCCACGTCCTGGGCACCGCGAAGTATATGGCCCCGGAACTCATCGAGGGCACGAAAGTCTACCCGCAGACCGACATCTACGCCCTCGGCGTTATGACCTACGAGCTCATCGCCGGAAGAGCGCCTTTCGAGGCCGACAACACCGAGATATATATGGACCTCCATCTCTACGCGAAGCACAGGCCGCTTCTCGACGTCAGGGGAGGCACGGACAGAAACCTCAGCCTCTTCGTCGATAAGATGCTGGCAAAGTCCCCTTCCCACCGCGTACCCTCGGCGCAAATGGTGTACTCCTGGATGGACTTCTACCTGACCAGCGGCTTCTTCGCGGACCTCCCGCGCACGCTGAGGGACTACTGAGCCCCTCGCGTCGAGGGCTTCGCCCCCTTTCTGCTACGGGGGAGGGTTTCGCCCCCTTTCTGCTATAGGGGCCACGGGCGTTGCCCGATGCAATCAACTGACCTTCCGCGGGCCAGGCTCGCCTCGCCCCTTGGAAGCAACGTGCCACTGGTGGCTTCCCCGCTCTTGGCGCAGACTGGGTATTGTGGTATCATTACCCCCGTGACTACCGACGACGACAATGCACTTTCCGGCGGCCGGCGCGATGCCATTCTCGACGCCATCGAGGACGGTGTTTTCACCGTGAGTACCGACTGGCGGATTACCTACCTAAACAGCGCGGCCGAGAAAATCACGGGCGTGCCGAGAGAAGAGGCCTTGGGACGCCGCTGCTCGGAAGTCTTGAGGGCCAATGTCTGCGAATCCGCCTGCCCGTTGCGTGAAACCATCGCAACCGGCAAACCCGTTGTCAATCTGACCGTCTACATCGTCAATGCCCTCGGCAAGCGAGTGCCCATAAGCGTCTCCACCGGCCTCCTGCGGGATGAAAAGGGTCACATAATCGGAGGCGTGGAAACTTTCCGGGACCTCTCTGTGGTGGAGGATCTCCGCAAGGAGCTCGCGGGCCGCTTTTCTCTCGGGGACATCGTGAGCCGCAGCCGGGCTATGGCGAGCATATTCAAAATCCTGCCCGACGTGGCCGCATCAACGAGCACCGTCCTCATCCTCGGCGAAAGCGGCACGGGAAAGGAACTCCTCGCACGCGCTGTCCACGATCTCGGTCCCCGCAGCTCGCGCCCCTTTATAGCCCTAAGCTGCGGCGCGCTGCCGGACACGCTTTTGGAGTCGGAGCTTTTCGGTTACGTGGCCGGCGCTTTCACAGATGCGCGCGGGGACAAGCCGGGGCGTTTTGCTGCGGCCGACGGCGGCACAATCTTCCTGGATGAGATCGGGGACATTTCGCCGGCCTTGCAGGTGCGTCTGCTGCGGGTTCTCCAAGAGCGCACCTACGAGCCGCTTGGGTCAAACGAGCCTGTCAAGGCCAACGTGCGCGTCATAGCGGCGACCAACAGGGACCTCGGACGTCTCGTTGCGGAAGGCGCCTTCCGCCAGGACCTTTACTACCGGATAAACGTCGTATCGCTAACGCTGCCTCCGCTTCGCGAACGCAAGGAGGACATACCGCTTCTGGTGGAGCGTTTCGTGGATCGCTTCAACCACATCCAGGGCAGAGGGGTCGCCGGCGTATCCGACAGCGCCCTGGCGCTCCTGATGGGCTACGATTTCCCAGGGAATATCCGCGAGCTGGAAAATATCATCGAACGTGCATTCGTACTCTGCGGCAGCGGCCCTGTGGAGCCGGTCCATCTCCCGGAGGAAATCGCCGGCGGTGGAAAATCTGCCCTGCAACTGGCCGGCGGCACAACGACGCTCAAAGAGATGGAGCGGCTTTTCATCGAGGATGCGCTGCGGAAAAACAGCTGGAACCGCGCCGCCGCCGCCCGGCAGCTGGGCATCCACAAGAGCACGCTTTTCCGCAAGATAAAGGCCTACGACCTGCAAATCCCCCCTAAAGATACCTTATCAGGCGGAAAATAGTCGCATAATGCGACGTCTGCGAACGCCCAATGGTTGCATACTGCGTCTATTAGCCCGACTCAGCATGTTCCCCGTCCGAAGGTATTCCGTACGCAACTTCTGTCAGGGCAATGTGTTGCGCATCAGTAACTGCCGAGGTTTGCCCTATGGCACGCTGTTTGCTCTTGATACTGTCGAGGGAAATGGAAGATGAGGATTGCAATACCAGTTTGGCAAGGGCGCGTCTCACCGCTCTTGGACAGCGCCGAGCGGTTCGTGGTCCTCGATTTCGAGGGCGAGGGCGAGGTTGCCCGCCGTGAGGAGACGTTGAGGGAGGCTTCGCTGCCGGCAAGGGCGGCG
>JAGHCE010000244.1 GCA_021160625.1 Planctomycetota bacterium
AGGCCGTACGGCCGCACCAGCGGCTCAATCTCCACGGGAAAGCCCACCATCTCGTCCCAGCCTTCCTCGTCGCCGAAGGCGTTGACGACGACCTTCGTGTAGTGGACGATCATCTTTTCCTCGGCGGGTTCCCAGTAAGGGGCAGGCTCGATGTAGAAGATATGGTCGCCGGGCGCCTTTACCGTGTAGGATGCGGTGTATGCTGTCTTGCCGTCCACCTTCGTTGCTTCGAGCGTTCCCTTGAGGTCCTGCATTTCTCCACGAGCGAGCACGCCGAACCCAACGGGCTCGGCCATCTCCATCGTGGGCCCCTGTTCCATCGGGTGGGTGAAGATGATGTCGAGGTCGACGGTTTTGCCCGTTTGGGCGGTCACGATTGCCTTCGACGGGATGAGAACCTGGAAATGCGCCCAGGCCAGCGTCGCGCCGAAAGTAAGCACCAGCGCAACCGCCAGCGCGCCTGCCGCCCATTTTGCTCTTGTAGCCTGTTTCATTCGTCTTCCTCCTTCTCTACTTGCGCCAAAGCGTTGCCGATGTGAATCCGCGTGTGTGCGGCCGGAGAATCCGGCGCGTCCGCGCCGGTGCGATAATACGTATTATATAATCGTAATACGCTCGTGTCACCAGGAAAGCCGCTTTTGAGTCGGATAACTCCCGGCTACGACAGCCCCTTTCCCGTAGAACTCATTGAAAGCGTAGCGTGAAGAACGCCCTTTTCGCGGCCAAGACTCTCTGCGAGGTGCTTGATCTCGCGGGCGCGCCCCTGGATCATTATCATCTCTGCGCAGAGGCGCCTACCCAGGTGAACGTGCGTCGTCGCCAGGATCGCTCCGAAGTGCTCGTGCTGAAGGTGCGTCAGCCGTTTGCTCAAGAGCCGCGTCTCGTGGTCGTAGACAAGCGTCACCGTGGCGAGCACCTTCCGGTTCGAACTCCACTCTTTTTCCACTAAGCGGTTGCGGACAATGTCCCGCACGAACTCGGACCTGTTGGTGTAGCCGCTGTCTTTCACCAGTTTCTCCAGCCGGTCGAAGAGGTCCTTTTCTATCGATAGGCTGACTCTGACAAGGTCCGACACGGACATCCTCCCATTCCATTGTTACCGATTCTCAAATGGTAATACGGGCTTTCCCTGTGTCAAGTGCTTTGGGCCGGTCTTCCGCGGGCGAGGCGTGCCTCGCCCCTACAGGCGACTATGTGCCACCCAATAGCAGGGCGGACATTCTTGTCTGCCGTCATTTATTCCGCTATTCCGCGCACGGCCCCCGTAGCAAAGAGGGGGCGAAGCCCTCCCGCGCTGAACACATTCCGTGGGACAGTTACAGGCCGGTCCTGCGCCGCGCCTGCTGAGGCACCCGCGATTGTTACACAGCCTTTACACACAAACCCGCCGCCGGTGCGTATTATTAATGGAGCGAACAAACGTCGCTTGTCCAGCGACAAACAAGACAGTGGAGACGTGAAATCGTTCAGGGACCCTGTTGAAAAGGAGACGGGAAATGAAGCATTTGGCGGCATTGGTAATCTCGTGTTGCATGATGGCGGTAGGGGCTGGGGCGTCGGGGGCTGGCCTCGGCGTTCGGGAGCCGGCGCCCGAACGCGACGAAAAACCCCTCATCCAGATAGCCATCCTCCTCGATACGTCAAACAGTATGGACGGGCTCATCGACCAGGCGAAAGCGCAGCTCTGGAAGATCGTGAACGAATTCGTAGCGGCGAAGAAAAACGGCGTGGCGCCTGCTCTCCAGGTGGCCCTCTACGAGTACGGAAACAACTCCCTCCCCCCGAAGGAAGGCTACATAAGGCTCGTCCTGCAGATGACCGACGACCTTGACAAGGTTTCCCGGGAACTTTTCGCCCTGACGACCAACGGCGGCAGCGAATACTGCGGCCAGGTCATAAAGGTCGCCGTCGGAGCCCTTGATTGGAGCACCTCGAGTCGGGATCTCAAGGCCATCTTCATAGCCGGAAATGAGCCCTTCACCCAGGGCGGCGTCGACTATCGACACGCCTGCATGGGGGCCGTCGCAAAGGGCATCACCGTCAGCGCCATCTACTGCGGCCCCTACAATACGGGCGTCAACACCAAGTGGGCCGACGGTGCGGCGCTGGCCGACGGCGACTATATGAACATCGACCAGGACCGTAAGGTCGTCCACATAAGCGCCCCGCAAGACAAGGAGATCGCGCGCCTCGGCGTCACTATCAATACGACCTATATCGCCTACGGTACCTATGCTGCAGGCGGCCAGGCCAACCAGGCTGAGCAGGACGGAAACGCCGGGCGTTACGGGTGGGCCGGCAGTAATGTCCAGAGGGCCGTCTCAAAGTCCTCCAGGCAGTATGTGAACTCCTCCTGGGACCTCGTCGATGCCCTGCGCGAAACAAACGTCAAACTCGACGACGTCAAAGAAAAGGACCTCCCGGAAGAAATGAAGAAAATGACCATCGACGAGCGAAAGGCCTACGTGAAGGGTAAGGCCGACGAGCGCAAGTCCATCCAGGCGAAGATACAGAAACTAAACGAAGCAAGGAAGACATATGTTGCAAAGGAACTCAAAAAACGTGCCGAATCTGGTGAAAACACGTTCGACGCCGCTATAATCAAGGCGCTCCGGCGCCAGGCGGAGGCCAAGGGTTTCCAAATAGACTGACCGCGGGGGGGCTTCGCCCCCTTTCTGCTGTGGGGGCCGCAGACGTTGTCTGCGGCAATCAACTGACCTTCTGCGGGCGAGGCAATGCCTCGCCCCTACGGCATTATTCCGCGTGCGCTAAAGCGCACCCTACATAGATTATGTGGCACTGGTGGCTTTGTAGGGGCGCGATTTATCGCGCCCTCGTTTCCCGGTAGCGGTACCGGGCGCAATAAATTGCGCCTCTACAAATGCAATGTGGCACTGGTGGCCCTCCGCGGCAGGTAAATTCATCCGCTGGCAGTCTGGTAAACCTTAGCGCAGGCAGGTGATGTATGGCGAAACAGGAAATCCTCGTTGTTGAAGACGATGCGGCAATCCGCCAGGGGCTCGTCGACGCGCTCGTATTTGCGGGCTTTGCGGTGCTCGAAGCCGCCGACGCCGAGACCGGTCTCGAAATGGCGGCCAAGTGCGACTACGACCTGCTGCTTCTGGACCTTGTTCTGCCCGGCGGGGACGGACTGGACATCCTGGGCGAGGTGCGCGCGTCCCGGCCGACGCTGCCGGTGATTATCCTGACCGCGCTTGGGCGCGAGTCCGACAGGGTCGAGGGGCTCTCGCTCGGCGCTGACGACTATGTCGTGAAGCCCTTCAGTGTCAAGGAGCTCCTGGCGCGTATTGACGCCGTGCTTCGAAGGTCGCCGGAAAGGCCCTCCGACATCCGTCGTGTCGACATCCCCGGCGGCGTTGCGGACCTGGCGCGCTGCCAGGTGCGCTTCGATGACGGCGCTCGCCACGAGCTTACCGAGCGCGAGGTGGAGCTGCTTGGCTACCTTGCGCGCAATGCCGGCCGGGCCGTTTCGCGCGAGGAAATCCTCTCGCGCGTCTGGCGGATAAGCCCTCAGGGCATCGAGACGCGCACAATCGATATGCACATCGCCCGTCTGCGCGAGAAGCTTGGCGATGACCCGTCGCACCCCCGCATCATCCTGACGGTCAGGGGCAGGGGGTACGCCTTTGCTGATGGGGAGGCAGCGCCGTGAAGCGGCCGCTTTTTGTCTGGATCGCCTTCGTGGTATGCTTTGCGGTGGTCCTGGGCGCGATGGGCTGGGTGAGCCTTACGGCGGTAAGGCTCACCCGCGACCGGGCCGAGGCCCAAGAGCAGGCGGCGCTGGAAGAGAAAGTACGGCTGGCGCTCTGGCGGATGGATTCCCGGCTTACAAGCCTCGTGGCCCGTGAAAATGCGCGCCCCTACTTCGCCTACAGCGCCTTTCACCCATCCGAGCGCGCCTACACGCGGATGTTCGCGCCGATAAAACCCGGCGAGGTGTTGGTGATGTCCGCCTTCCTCACGGAGACCTCACCCTGGGTCCTGGTTCATTTCCAGATTGGCCCTGACGGGGGCTTCACGTCGCCGGAGGTCCCGGCCGGCAATATGCGCAACGCTGTCTCG
>JAGHCE010000031.1 GCA_021160625.1 Planctomycetota bacterium
CGCGTGCCCACGAGGTGGATACGAGCGAGTTCTCAAGAGCCCTGCACGCCGAGCTCCAGCAGGTGGAGGCCCTCGAAGTTGTGCCTGACGCGGCCCTCGTCAAGGCCGTGGAAACGGGCGGATTCCTTCTCCCGCGCGACGGCCTCAAGCTTGCCGACGCGCTCTCGCTCGACGGGCTCTTCGTCGCGATTGTTACCGGGTATGACCCCTATGGGGAACCCGTGGTGGGGGTGGGGCTTACACTTTTCAGCAGGGCTGCCGCACCGCTTTCCCCAGTCGACCTGGACAGGGTTATCCAGGGGGCGAGGCCCCTGCCTATGCCCACCGGTCCGGGTGCGCAGCCGGTGACGGCGGTCTTCGCCGTTTACGACGCCTCGCAGCAGACCTTGCGCCGCAGGATCGGGTGGTTCGCCGAGGGGCACACGGCCTCGGACGTGGGGCTGGGCTGGGAGCGCTACTACCGGTCAATGCCTTTATATATGCGCTTCGTGTCATACGAGATGACCTGGCGGATATTCTCCCGGATCGACGCGGACATCGTCAAGGGGCAGATAGCCGCGCGGTCGGCCGAGGCTTCGGCTTCCGAAGGCGGCTTGGCTCCACATCCGCCGCCTGGACAGTGACCGAGGCCGGGCGAGATGGACGCTTTCAAAGAAGCGGCGAAGGCATTTCTTGAGCATCTTGACGCCGCGCGCAACTATTCTGCGCACACCCTGCGCGCTTACCGCCAGGACCTTGAGCAGTTCGGCCGGTTCCTGGAACAGGCCGGCCTGTCAAGTGACCCTGAGCGGGTAACCCGGCTGGACATACGGGCCTACCTTGCCCATCTTGCCACTCTCGAGATAGGAAAGCGCACCGTGGCCCGCAAGCTTTCCACGCTGCGGTCATTTTTCAGGTTTCTCGTGACCCGTTCGAAGACGGCGAAGAATCCCTGTACCGGCATACGCTCGCCGAGGCTGGGCAGGACACTCCCGCGCTTTCTCGACGAGGCCTCCGTGGAAAGGCTGCTGGAAGCGCCGAAGGGTCAGGGTCACCTTGCCTGCCGCGACAGGGCGATACTCGAAACGCTCTACTCGTCGGGCCTGAGAGTGGGCGAGCTCGTGGCCCTTGACGTAAGGGACGTGGATTTTATCGGCGAGGTGATAAAGGCGCGCGGCAAGGGGAAAAAGGAAAGGCTCGCCCCGATCGGGCGGGCGGCCTCACAGGCTATCGACGAATACCTCCTGCGGCGCCGCCGGGACCTGCGGTTCGTTGAGGTGGAGCCGGAGGCGCTCTTTCTGAATCGCTTCGGCCGGAGGCTATCACAGCGGTCGGTGGCGCGCCTCCTGAGGAAGTATCTCCTCAGCGCGGGACTGCCGGCGAACGCATCTGCCCATACGCTTCGTCATTCGTTCGCCACGCATTTGCTTGACAGGGGCGCGGATCTTAGAAGTGTGCAGGAGCTCCTCGGCCATACGAGCCTTCAAACGACGCAAATGTACACCCACGTGACGACCAGCCGGTTGAAAAAAGCTTACGAAAAGGCTCACCCCCGGTCCTGACGGCGCCCGAGCAACACGGCCGGGTCCAGGAAATCCTCGCGCGCCAGGCCGAGTTCCCCGGCAAAGTCCCAGGCCGCATCGAGGGTGTCAATCCGAGGCGCAGAGTGGGCGTCGCTTCCCACCGTGAAACGCACGCCTTCATCGCGCGCTATGGAAAAGAGCCTGTGCGTCGCGTCGCGGTAGCGCTCGTGAACGGCCGCGGCGCCGTTTATTTCCAGGGCGACGTTGTGGGCGGCGGCGGCCGCACAAATCCGGTGCATCCGGTCGTCGGTTATCAGTGCGGCTACCGCGCGCGGGTCGCCGAAGGGGTCGTTCGGCACGACCAGGGGATGCGCGACGGCGTCGACGAACGGCAATCTCACCGCCGCATCGAGGTACTCGACCATTTTGCTGGCCGCCGTTTCGGGTGAGGCCCCGCGCTGGGGGCCGATGTCGTTGAAATGGAAGTGGCTTGCGGCCAGGAGAACAAAGTCCAGCTCCCGTGCGAATTGCGCGTCGATTGTGACCCTGCCCGGCGCCACCATCTCCGCTTCGCATCCGACAAGGATTTCAACATCGCTGTCCGCCGCCGCGGCTGCCTTGCGGACGCGTTGGATTATTTCGGGCCCCGAGTTTTCATACCATTTGGGTACCCAGTCAGCAGGCAGCGCGAAGTGATCCGTGATGCAGATGATTTCAAGGCCCCTTCGTTTCGCTTCCTGGGCGTAGACGATAACAGAGGAGAGCGCCTCGTCGTGGACGGCGCAGGGAGACAGCCCCGTGTGAATGTGGAGGTCGTAGGGCGGGGGTGTTTGGTTGTTGGTATCCTGCATATCCTTATCCTCGAAGTGAACCGGTAAACGCCGACTGTGCGCGCCAATTATGCAGCCGCCGCGCCCCTATGCAAGACGCCGGGGGTCTTCGACCCCTCTTCGCTACGGGGGCCACGGACGTTGTCCGTGGCAGTCAACTGACCTTCCGGGGGTCTTCGCCCCCTTTCTGCTACGGGGGAGGGCTTCGCCCCCTTCCTGCTAAGGGGGCCGCAGACGTTGTCTGCGGCAATCATCTGATCTTCCGGAGGGCTTCGCCCCCTTTTTGCTGTGGGGGCCGGCACGTTGTGCCGGGAAGTCCACTGACCTTCCGCGGGCGCGGCAAGCGGCGCCCCTACGGGTGATGTGTGTGCCACGGCGGGTCTTGCCCCGCCGTGCGGATCATATTCCGCGTGCGGCCCGCCAGATAGAAAAAAGGGAGCCGGGACTCGTATGTGCCCCGGCTCTCTTGAGGTGCCTCTGTTTGGACGGCTGCCCAGGCGGCTTAGAACGCGTACGTGGCGCCGACGGTGGCCGCGATGTCGGGTGTCCTGTTGTCGAGGCCGACCGTGATGCCGCAGTCGAGCACCAGGTTTTCGTTTACCTCGAAGGTGGCGCCTGCGAGCGCGCGTGTGGACTTGTCGTCACGGTTGCCGTCGGCCGAGTGGTTGTAGGCGATCTCGGCCACGAGCGCAACGGAGTCGATTACCGGCACCTCGACGGCGGCCGAGAGGAAATAGACGTCGTCTGCGTTCTGGAGGGCGTCATATCCGCCGTTTAGATAAAGCGCCATATCCTGCGGCAGCGCAAACGAAACGGCCACGACCGACGAGCCGTCGATCTCCTCGCTGCTCAAGCCCTCGGACCTGTTTCCCGTCGGGAAACTGCCGGCTATGGTAAGCGCCGCGGCAACGTCGCTCTCGTCGTCCCCGGCAAAGCGCCACTTCGCCATAAGGGTGATGTCCTCAAAGCCCTGGTAGTGGCAACCGTCGTCCTCGCAGTCGATTACGTAGCTCTGGCCGAGATGAAGGTCTACATTTTCGACGAGGCCGTACGCAATCGCAACCTCGCTTCCCCAGGCCTTCTCGCCGTTGCCAGAGCCATACCCCAAGCCTCCTTCGACTTCCCATGCACCGGGCTCGACGATGCCGGTGTCCTCGGTTTCAAGAGGCCTTCCGGCAAGCGCAAACGGTGCCGCAAGAAGCACCAGAACTGCACACAACACCATACCTCTACCATACTTGCCCATTCACTGCACTCCTTTCCCATAAAGGGGTTCCTGAACCGTAAACGCCCGAGCAAGCCGCTTCCAATGTCGCGGCCGGCCCGGCCTGGATAACACAATTATGCTAATCGTAATACCATTCGCAAGGGACAACCGACCTTCCGTGGGCCAGGCTCCCCTCGTCCCTTGTTCCTACGTTACTATGTGGCACTGGTGGCTGTGTAGGGCGCGGCTTGCCGCGCGCGGAACAAACGTAGTGCAATATCGCACGGCGGGGCAAGACCCGCCGTGGTACACATATCACCCAAGGGGCACCGTGCCGAGCGGCACCGCCAATCCTCCTGTTGCTTCGTAACCCTGATAACGAGTTGTCACGGCTGCCCGAAATAGGACCCGCAGGCATTCCAAAGTTTTAGTAGTCCAACAGTGTAAGGAGCGCCTAACACTGGTCAAGGGAAATTTCCGGAATCCGCAGGGGATTTTTGGAGACTCTAAGGCCCTCCTTGCTCTGTGTGGGACTTTTGCTTCTTCCTTGCAGGGGCGTGGGCGATAGGCGTGGAGTACGCGCGCCCGATACCGCTACCGGGAAACGAGGGCGCGAGTGAACCAGCGCCCCTACACATTCCACGTGCGGCAAGCCGCACCCTACGTCGCTGAACACATTCCTTGGGACAGTTACTACGGAGGGAGTTGCAAAAAGAGGATGAAGGCCCGCGGAAGGCCAGTGGATTTCCCGGCACAACGTGCCGGCCCCTATAGCAAAAAGGGGTCGAAGACCCCCGCCCATTTGACACAGCCTGTTCGAGGCTTAGTATGAATACGGCAGTGGCGTTTTGTGAATCGGTGCGAACGGGACCCGTTGAAGGTGAGGACTGTTATGGTCAAGCGCCGTGTGGTTACAAGAGACGGATACGGCAGGATAGCCGTCGGCGAGGAGTCGATACCTCTGCTGGGTGAGGGCAGCGTTCTTGTGGAGGTGAAGGCCTCGCTTGTCAGCCCCGGGACGGAGCTCGGCGGGGTCGTAGAGTTGAGAAAAAACCCCGAACCCTCCCGCAAGGCCGCCGCATTCGGTTACGGTAATGCAGGCGTCATACTCGAGACAGGCGACGCAGTCACGGGGCTTGAAAAGGGAATGCGCGTCGCCTGCATCGGCGCAGGCTATGCCCAGCATGCCTCGCACGCCGTGGTCCCACAAAACCTGACCGTTCCTATTGCTGACGGCCTTTCCTTCGAAGAGGCGGCATTCGCGCACCTGGCGGCTACGGCTCTCCAGGCGGTAAGGAGGTCCCAGGTCGCGCTCGGGCATACGGTGGCGGTTTTCGGCTTGGGGATAGTCGGCCAGGTCGCCTCGCAGCTGGCACGGGCCTCGGGCGCGCGCGTTATCGGCATTGACCGCCTGGGGCTTCGGATTGACGTTGCGAGGAAAAGCGGCATTGACCTTGCCGTTGACTTCTCCGGGACGGACCCGGTCGAAGCCGCTCAGGACTTGACCAATGGGCACGGCATTGACATTGCCATTATGGCCTTCGGCGGCGACGCCAACATCGCCATACGCCAGGCGGTCTCGATGATGAAGACCGCCCCCGACACGCACAAGATGGGCACGATCACGATTGTGGGAGGGGCGCGTTTTGAGGGGCACTTTCCCACATCTTTCGGCAACATCGACATCCGCGCGTCGTCTCGCTGCGGGCCGGGGTATCACGACGAACAGTGGGAGCGCGGCGCGGATTATCCGCCGGTTTTCGTCGAGTGGACGAGCAGGCGCAACCTGGAGGTGGTTACGAGCTTTACCGCCGAGGGACGCCTCAACATCGAGGGGCTCATCACGCACCGCGTGGCGCTTGAGGAAGCGCCGGAGGCCTGCGAGGAACTGATCGATCACCCCGACCGGGCGCTTGGAGTGATACTCTTGCCGTAATTGTATAAACCCGTCTGTATGCCAGGGGAGGCGCGAAATGTCCAGAGACACCGATATCACAGTCAAGGAAGTCCGGCTCGGCTTCAGGCGGTTTGACTACCGTACGCCGATGAAGTTTCGCGGGGTCGTCGGCAGCAAGTCGATGACCTGCGATGCGGCGGTCCTTGCCGAAACTCCCGCCGGCAAGACGGCGTGGGGCTTCGGCTCGATGATCGTGGGCAGCACCTGGTCCTTCCCGTCGAAAAAACTAGACTCAACCGGGGATGTCCTCAGGGCCTTGTCAGCCAGAGCCACAAAGATCGTCACGAGCGCCTGCGGCAGCGAGTACCGCCATCCTCTCGACCATAGCCACGTTCTCGAGCCGCTCTTCCTGCGGGACGCGGTCGAGTACGCTACCGAGGTAAACCTCGGCGAGGCCGTGCCGCCGCTTGCCACCCTCGTTGCCACGAGCCCCCTGGACGCCGCCATCCACGACGCCTTCGGCAAGGTAAACGGGCTCAACGTCTACAACGCCTACGGCCCGGACTTCGCTTCGAACGATCTGGCCACCTACCTCGATGACCGGTTCAAGGGCGAATACCTCGATATGTATACGCTGCGCGAGCCCAAGCGCACTATGCCGCTTTATCACCTTGTAGGCGGCATCGACGCGTTGACGCAAGCCGACCTCAAGGAGCGCATCGACGACGCCCTGCCCGAGACCCTCGGCGAATGGATGAAGGCCGACGGCCTGACGCACCTCAAGATAAAGATGGACGGGCAGGACGCCGCCTGGGACATCCAGCGCATCATCGCCGTAAACGAGGTTGCCGATTCGGTCGACCCCGGGCGCGACTGGCAGTTTTCAATCGACTTCAACGAGCGCTGCGAAAACGTGGACTACCTCCTCGATGTCCTCGCCAAGGTAAAGGAATCCTCGGCAGAGGCCTTCGACCGGATCCAGTACATCGAGCAGCCCACCTCGCGCGACCTCGATGCCAATCCCCAGAACAAGATGCACGAGGCGGCCAAGATAAAGCCCGTCGTCATCGACGAGGCACTCACCGGCTACGAGAGTCTGCTGACAAGCATCGAGATGGGCTATTCCGGCGTGGCGCTGAAGGCCTGCAAAGGCCAGTCGCAGTCGCTTATCCTTGGTGCGGCCGCTCAGAAGCTGGGCCTCTTCCTGTGTGTTCAGGACCTCACCTGCACCGGCCCCAGCTACCTCCACTCGGTGGGTCTGGCCGCCAGGATTCCCACCGTCGCCGCCGTCGAGGGCAACGGCCGACAGTACTGCCCCGCGGCCAACGAGGAATTCGCCAGAATCTTTCCGACGACGTTCAAGGTCACCGGCGGAACCATAGAAACCGGCGTCCTAACCGGGCCGGGCCTCGGCTGCGTTCCCGATGGATACGTCGGCGAGGGGCTTGAGGTCCTGTAAGGGGGCCTTCGACCCCTCTTTGCTAAGGGGGCCGCGGGCGGTGCCCGTGGCGGTCAACTGACCTTTTGCGTGCCGAATGGGTAGGACGGATACTCTTGTCTGCCGACATTTATTCTACACAATGATGTGGCACTGGTGGCTCTGTAGGGTGGGGCTTGCCCCACGCGGAAATGTTTTTTAGTCGGAACTGCTCGGGGAGGACCGTAGTGGAAATCTGTGTTTTCAGCAAACATCTCCAGGATTACGGTTTTGAGAAGTTGGGAAAAGCCCTGCGGACGATAGGCGTAACGGGCGTGGACCTGACGGTTAGGGAAGAGGGGCACGTCGAGCCGGCCGAGGTTGCCGATAAGCTTCCAGAGGCGGTCGCCACGCTTGCCGCCGAGGGTGTCCGCGTGTCGATGATAACGACCGGGATAACGTCCCTTGACGATGACTATGCTCGCGAGGTGCTCGAAACGGCCGCGCGCGAGGGCATTCGCTACTACAAGTTCGGCTACTTCTATTATGGCGGCTTTGGGACGCTCCGTGGCCTTATCGACGAGGCGCGGGCGAAGATTCGCGACCTTGCGGCCTTTTCGAAGGAGCTGGGTATCTGGGGCGGTTATCACAACCATTGTGGGGACTTTCTCGGCGCCTGCCCCTCACACATTGCCGAGATACTCACCGACGCCGACCCGGAAGGTGCCGGTGCCTATTTTGACATCGGCCACGCCACGATCGAGGGTGTAAAAGGCGGCTGGCTCCAGGGCCTGGACTACCTCGTCGACCGCGTGGGTATGGTGGTTTTGAAGGATTTCAAGTTTGATTTTTCCGGTGGCGAGAACGGTGGCGGCACGGTGCCGCTTGGCGAGGGGATAGTGCAGTGGGAGCGTTTCTGCAAGGCGCTTCACAGGATAGAAGATCGGGTAGGGCCGGCCTCCATCCATGCCGAGTATAATCTCCCCGCTGATGAGGTCCTGCGCGTCGCCGGGCGCGACAAGGCGTTTTTCGACGAAATCTGGCAGAAAACGGCCTGAAAAACGCGATGCGGCCTACAGAACACGCCACGGCAAGGCCCGCCCTGGCACATACGTTAGCAGGACAACGACTACTTGGTGCTACGTAGCAACAGGGGTAAGAGATGCGAAGTCCCCGGACGAAGCGAAGGCGGTTCTGGGTTGGCCTCTTTTGTGTTGTGCTTGTCTGTGCGGGTGCCGGGTTTGTGTACAGGGTGCAGCTGCGGCAGTTCTTTCTCTGGGTGAGCGCCGTCCGGGCCCAGCGACAGGGGGGAACGGCGAAGATGCGAGGCGCAGTACTTTCACTTGCCAACCCGAGGATAATCATTGCAAAGGCCGACAGGCGCCTGTTTGTCTACGACGGCGGAAGACTCGCCGCCGAGTACAAAGTCGGCCTCGGTTTCGCTCCCGTTGGCCACAAAAAGTGCGAAGGTGACGGCAAGACCCCCGAAGGGCATTACTATGTCTGCACGAAGAACCCCGACAGCCGGTTCTATGTTTCACTGGGGCTTAGTTACCCCAACGCCGACGACGCTGCCGCAGGTTTCGCCGAGGGGCGGATAAGCGGGGATGAGCGGGACGAAATTGTCCTGAAGGACGCCAGCGGCGAGGCATCCGTGTGGAAAACGGCCCTTGGCGGCGAGATATCCATCCACGGAAACGGCTCGAAGACGGATTGGACCGCCGGCTGCATAGCCCTGGATGACGGCGACATCGAGGAGTTCTACGATGCCGTTCCGGTCGGCACGCCCGTGGAAATAGTCCCCTGAACCGTCGGTGCCCCTGTTTGGTAGCTTTGCAAACCTGGTGGCGGGTTGCCGGCTACCCCGGCAGCTTGCCCAGCGTACGGCGCAGGGTGTAATAATCCTTTCGTTCGATTGTAACGCCCATTGCGCCGGCGGCCTCCTCGATGTAGGCGGGCTTTCGGATACCGGTGATGCAGGAGTGGATCATCGGGTTCGCCAGAACCGCCGCCAAGACGAGCTGCGTTATCGTTATCCCGTACTTCTCGGCGATGGGAGCGAGCTTGCGCACACGGCCGGCCAGGTCCTTGAAGAGCTCACCCCTAAAGTAGCGGCCGCCCCTTTCGACCTTCTCGTCGCCGGTGTATTTACCGGTGAGCAATCCCCCCAAGAGCGGGCTGAATGTCATAACCCCCATCCCCTGCGAGCGCGCCAGCGGCAGCATGTCGACCTCGGTTTCCGGCCGCCAGAATGAAAAGCGCGGCTGGAGCACTTCGTAGTCACCGTACTGGATTCCCAGTCGCATCGCCTCAACCGGCCAGCTCGACATCCCGTAGTGGCGGACCTTGCCCTGCTTCTTGAGGTCGTCCATCGCGCGCGTCGTTTCCTCGATGTCGGTGAACTTGTCGTACATATGGCACAAATAGACGTCGATATAGTCGGTCCTGAGGCGCTTGAGGGATGCCTCGCAGTGTTCCACAATACCGTCGTAGGAAAGGTCCGGCACGTCGAGGCGGTTGGGTTCCAGAAAGTTGTGATAGACCTTCGTGGTGATGATGACCTGGTCCCTGGGGACGGTGCTGAGGGCCTCGCCTATAACCTCTTCGCTGCGGCCGTTGCCGTAGCAGTCGGCCGTGTCGAAAAAGTTGACCCCGACCTCCCCCGCCCGCCGCATCGCCGCGATGTGCTCCTCGACGTTTGCCGGGCCCCAAAACTTCTCATCAAGCTGCCAGGACCCGTAGCAGATCGGGCTCACTTCGAGGCCGGTCTTGCCCAGAATGACTCTCTCCATTACATACCTCCATCGCTTATGACACGTCTTGTGCTCCCCCAGCGTACACCATACCAGCCTACCAACCGCCGCCGCCTTGTCAAGCCGGGGGAGGGCTTCGCCCCCTTCCTGCTACGGGGGCCGCAGACTTTGTCTGCGGCAATCAACTGACCTTTCGCAGGCGAGGCGTGCCTCGCCCCTACAAATGCAATGTGGCGGACCTGGACACTGTGCGCGGCAGGAATCGGTTCTTGAGGGTTGAAAGTCCTCTTGAGTCTCATATACTCAAATATTCTGCGAACTTGCGCTTATGGGGTATGTGGCGTCGGTGATTTGCCTGCCGTTGGGGGCCTTTCGGGAGTCGGATATGTCTGCCGAAGTCTTTTTCATTAGGGTTGATGACATCAGCGATGATGCGTCCGTGGCCGAGCGCGTGGGGCGTCTTGCGGATGCCGTGGGGCTCTCGGAGATAGCCGGCGCGGACCTTATGTATATGCTCAAGATTCACTTCGGCGAGCGCGGCAACGAGACCTATGTGAAGCCGCCCTGGATAAAGCCGCTGGTCGAGCGCGTCCAGCGCGCCGGGTCGAAGATATTCCTCGGCGACACGAACACGCTCTATGTGGGTTCGCGTTCGAACGCTGTTGATCACCTGGCGCTGGCCCACGACCACGGTTTCACGTATGAGCGTCTTGGAGCGCCGGTTGTCATCGCGGACGGCCTCCTGGGCGAGAACCAGTCCCCGGTGGAGGTGAACCTCAAGCACTACCCCCAGGTCTACATTGCCAATGACGCGCAGGCCGCGGACGGCTTTGTCGTCGTGACGAACATCACCGGCCACGTCCAGACGGGCCTGGCCGGTTCGATAAAGAACGTTGGGATGGGCCTGGCCGGACGCGGCGGCAAGCGCAGCCAGCATTGCCAGATGCGCCCGAAGGTGAACAAAAAGAAGTGCGTCGCCTGCGGCGTCTGTGCCCGGTGGTGCCCCGCAGACGCGATTACCGTCGGCGACCGCGCCGTCATTGATCCCGACAAGTGCATAGGCTGCGGCGAATGCTACGCGGTCTGCCGGTACGGGGCAATCAGCTTTCGGTGGAGCGAAACGTCGGCCAACCTCCAGGAAAAGCTCGTTGAACACTGTGTGGGGGCGCTTGAGGGCAAGAGGGACAGGTCGGTTTTCTTTAACTTTATGACGGCCGTTACAGAAAACTGTAACTGCATCGGCCGCACCGAAGAACCGCTTGCCCCTCCCATAGGCATAGCGGCCTCGACCGACATCGTGGCGGTGGACAAGGCCTCGGCCGACATCATAAGGCGCGAGTGCGGCGAGGACCTTTTCAGGAAGATATACCCCTCGTGGGACTACACCGTGCAGCTTTCCTACGGGGAACAGACAGGTCTGGGTTCGCAGGAATATACACTGGTCGAAGTGTCCTGAAGTGGTTACCGGGGCGGACGGTTTCGAAGGAAGGGAGGCGCGTAGGTGCGCAAAGTGAGCGTAATCGGGGCGGGTAACGTCGGTGCGACGGTGGCGGCTGAGCTTGCAAGGCGCAATGTTGCCGATGTTGTGCTCATAGACATTGTAGAGGGCTTCGCGGCGGGCAAGGCGCTTGATATGGCCGAGGCCGCGCCGATTGTGGGCTACTCGGCAACCCTTTCGGGCTCGCAGGATCTCGAAGCGGTCAAAGACAGCGACGTCGTCGTGATTACCGCCGGCGCCAGGCGAAAGCCCGGTATGAGCCGCTCGGAACTCCTGTCGATAAACGCAGGTGTCGTCTCCAGCATCTCGAAAGAAATCAAGAAAAGCGCTCCCGGCAGTGTCGTCGTGCTGGTTACCAATCCGCTCGACGCGATGTGCTACGTCGCGATGCGGGCCACGGGCTTCCCGAGGGAGAGGGTAGTGGGAATGGCAGGGGCGCTCGATGCGGCGAGGATGTCCTGTTTCGTGGCGATGGAGCTGGGGATATCGCCGGCGGACGTGCGCGCGACGGTCCTCGGCGGCCACGGCGACTCCATGGTGCCGCTGCCTCGGTTCACGACCGTAAGCGGCATCCCCGTCACCGAGCTCATCGCCGAAAAGCGCATCAAGGAGATCGTGAAGCGCACGGCCAAGGGAGGGGCGGAGATTGTGGGCCTTTTGCAGACGCTTTCGGCGTTTTATGCGCCCGGAGCCGGCGCGGCGCAGGTTGTGGAGGCGATTGTGACCGGCAAGGCGCGGCTTCTGGCCGCGAGCGTCTGGGCCAAGGGGGAATACGGGATATCGGGAACGTTTGTGGGTCTGCCGGTGATAATCGGCGAGGGCGGGTTCAGGAAAATCGTGGACTTGGCGCTCGAAGCAGACGAGCTGCAGGCGCTCAGGCGCTCCGCCGAGGCGGTAAAGGCCTCGATTGCGGCCCTTGAAGCCGAAACATAAGGGGGCTTCGTCCCCTCTTTGCTATGGGGGTTCTGGTATTCCAAGCGGAAATCGCTTGACTTGATTTGTGGGTGTTGTTAGGATTTCAAGGTCTAAGAGAGGCACGGCGGGGTCCTTGGAAGGGGGCTCTGGGGTCTTTTTTTTCGCAGAGGATACGACGGTAAACGGGGTAGTGTAATGGCCGAAGTTGTGATCGAGAACGTGACCAAGGTCTATCCGGGTGGCGTGGTCGCCGTGAAGGACGCCAATTTGACGATCGAGGACGAGGAATTCCTGGTTCTTGTGGGGCCGTCGGGATGCGGCAAATCCACAACGCTCAGGATGATAGCGGGTCTCGAGGAGATTACCGAGGGGACCATCCGCATCGGGCCCCGAGTCGTGAACGACGTTCCGCCCAAAGACCGCGACATTGCGATGGTTTTCCAGAACTACGCGCTCTATCCCCATATGACAGTTTACAAGAATATGGCGTTTGGGCTGAAGCTGCGCGGTTATCCCAGGGCCGAGATCGAAGAGCGCGTGCAGGAGGCGGCCCGGATTCTGGGCATCACCGATCTTCTGGATCGCAAACCCAAGGCCCTTTCGGGCGGGCAGAGGCAGCGCGTGGCTGTGGGCCGCGCCATTGTCCGGAAGCCCTCGGCGTTCCTCTTCGATGAGCCGCTCTCGAACCTTGACGCGAAGCTGCGCGTGGGGATGCGCGCGGAGTTGGCCAAGCTGCACCACCGCCTGCAAACCACGACGATATACGTGACGCACGACCAGGTCGAGGCGATGACGCTCGGCAACAGGATCGTCGTTCTCGATGGCGGCACGATCCATCAGGTAGCGTCACCGCTGGATCTTTATGACTATCCCAATAATATGTTTGTGGCGGGTTTCATCGGTACTCCCCCGATGAATTTCATTACGGGGTCACTCGCGGGCGAGAGCGGGAAAATCTACTTCATCGGGGAAGAGATAAAGGTCAAGCTTCCGCAGGAGCTTGGCTCGCGCGTCGGGCAGTATGTCGGTAAGGATGTTGTCCTCGGCATAAGGCCCGAAAGCGTGATGCTGAGGGGACATACGGACATCAAAGAGGACGAGAACGTCGTGTCGAGCAAGGTGAACGTGGTGGAGCCGCTCGGCGACGATATGAACGTTTACTTCACCGCCGGCGGCAGCGACTTCATAACGAAGATGGACAGCCACGTGCAGATTCGGGTCGACGACGTACCGGAGATGATTTTCGATCTCAACCGGGCACACATTTTCGATCCAGAATCAGGGGTCAACGTTTCACTGCGCGAACCGGCGCAGGTGGCTTAAGGGGCCCGCAAGGGCGCGAGACGAGCAAGAGAGTGGGATAGTATCCCACTCTTTTATTTGGCGCGAAGAGGTGCCGTATGGGTGTCGAACTTCTGAGAATCGTCGACGCGATACACCGCGACAAGAAAATAGACAAGGGTATCGTTCTGCGCGGCATAGAATCCGCGCTTTCGAGCGCCGCCCGCAAGCACTACAAGCTTGACGACACCGCCGGCATCGAGATATCCATAGACGAGAAATCCGGCGACATCTCGGCGATAATCGACGGGAAGCGCGTCGCGCCCGAAGAGCTTGGCCGCATCGCCGCTCAGACCGCAAAGCAAGTCATCATCCAGAAAATCCGCGAGGCCGAGCAGGACGTTCTCTTCGAGGAATACCAAGGACGCGTTGGGACGCTCGTCAACGGCATCGTGCAGCGGTTCGAGGGGCCCACCGTGATCATCAACCTCGGCAAAACCGAGGGGGTTCTGCCTCGCAGCGAGCAGATATACAGTGAATCCTACCAGCCCGGCGACCGCCTGCGGCTCTACATTCTGGACGTCAGGCGCGTGGGGTCGAAGACGAGAATAGTCCTTTCGAGGACGGATTCCCGCTTGGTGCAGCTGCTCTTTCAACTCGAGATTCCTGAAATTGCGGAGAAAATAATAGCGATAAAGAGCATCGCCCGGGAAGCTGGGTATCGCTCAAAGGTCGCGGTGCAGTCCTTCGATTCGAAGGTCGACTGCGTCGGTGCCTGCGTAGGGGTCAGGGGCAGCCGGATAAAGAGCATCGTCGAGGAACTAAACGGCGAAAAGATAGACATCGTCCGCTGGAGCGACGCGCCGAGGGAGTTCGTCTGTGAGTCGCTCAAGCCCGCAAAGGTCGACCAGACATACCTGGACGAGGAGACGGAGACGGCCACGGTTGTCGTTGACGACTCCCAGCTGTCGCTTGCGATAGGGCGGCGAGGGCAAAACGTCCGGCTGGCCAGCCGGCTTTCGGGTTGGGAGATAGAGATCGTGTCGAAGGCCCAGCTCGCGGAGCGGGCGGTCGAGGGTGTTGCCGAGCTTGCAGCCATTCCGGAGATTGGAGAAGAGCTTGCCGGACATCTTTACCGGGAGGGTTTCGAGAGTCTCCAGGACCTGGCGGACGCCGGCGAGCAAGCCCTTGCCGGGATCGCTGCGATCGGTCCTGAGAAGGCCCTGGAGATTATGGCCCGCCTGCGGCAGATGGCCGAGGAGTACGCCCGGAGCTCCGAGGGAGCCGGCGACGAAGATGGCGCTGAAGAAGACGCCGATAGCACCGATGGAGAGAGCCCCGGTTCCGGGGCGCTGGAGACCGGCAGTGCCCCTGTGCAGGCGGCAGAAGACGCAGGCGGCTCCGGCGATGCAGATGAGGAGTCGAAAACAGGGCCGGCGGCCCAGTGAGTGGAGGCATTGTCCTTGGCGGTTCGAATCTACGAGATTTCCAAGAAATGGGGCATCAAGAGTGTGGATCTTGTCGACCGTTGCAACGAGATCGGCATCAAGGCCGCTTCCCATATGTCTGCAATCGAGGATGCTGACGTTGCACTCCTTGCCAAGGATATAGTCCGCAGTCCCATCAAGCCGGGCACGGCAAAAGCCCGCAAGAAGGCCGCCGCCAAGAGGAAGGCCGCCGAGGAAGCCAAAGCCGCCGAGGAAGCGAAAGCCGCTGCTGAAAAAGCCGAGGCTGAGGCGGCTGCACAGGAGAAAATGGAGGCCGAAGCGGTTGCAGAGGCCGAGAGGGAAAAGGCGGAGGCCGAACGAGCGGCCGAGCAAGCGGCCGAAGAGGAAGCCGGAGTCACTGCCGAAGCCGCCGGCGAGGTCACCGTCGGGCAGCCGCCGGCGGAAAAAGCCGTCGAAGCACCCGCAGAAGCAGCTCCTGCAGGAGGGGCCGGCGCCGAGAAAGCCGCCGCGGGGGCACAAGAGCCCGCCGTAAAGGGCGAGAAACCCGCCGAAGGCGTCCAGAAGAAGAAACCCCCGTCGCACAAGCACGCGAAACCGCCCGTGAAGGTGGCCGCCGTTGACGAAGGCCTTTTCCGGAAGCAGGCCGAAGAAGCCGCCAAGGCGGTAGCCAAGCAGTCCGAGGCGGAGTCGCGGATTTTGCGGAGGATCATCCTGCCTCCGCGCAAGAAGCCGCGCAAAAAGAGGAAAATGCCCCCAGGGTCAACGCAGCGGGTCAGGCCGCGCATCGCAACGGTGAAACCTACAAAGGTGGAATTGCAGTCCCCCGTGACCGTCAGGGAGTTCTCGCGGGCCACGGGCATCAAGGGCGGCACCATCATCAGGAAGCTGATGGATATGGGCGAGCTGGCCGGCATCAACCAGGTGCTCGATGATGAGCGCGTGGATATGCTGGGGATCGAGTTGGGCGTGGAAGTGACGCTGCACAAGGCGTGGCGTCCCGAAGACGAATTGCGCAAGCTCGAAGAAGCCCCTGCCGATCCTGAGAAGCTCGTGCTCCGTGCGCCGGTGGTTGCGCTCCTTGGACACGTCGACCACGGCAAGACCTCGCTTTTGGACGCGATCCGTCACAGCGACGTCACGTCCGGGGAATTCGGGGGCATTACGCAGCATATGGGCGCCTACCGGGTGACGACCGATTCGGGCCACGCGGTGGCATTCCTGGATACCCCCGGCCACGAGGCCTTCACCGAGATGCGCGCACGCGGTGCGAATGTCACCGACATCGTGATACTCGTGGTGGCTGCCGACGACGGCGTGATGCCGCAGACGATCGAGGCGATAGATCACGCGAAAGCGGCGGGAGTTCCGGTAGTCGTGGCGATCAACAAGATTGACAAGCCCGATGCCCAACCTGACAGGGTCAAGCGCCAGCTGACCAACTATGGCCTTATATCCGAGGACTGGGGAGGCGACACGATAATGGTGCCCGTCTCGGCCACAACCGGAGAAGGTGTCGAAGCACTCCTGGAAATGCTTTCGCTGCAGGCCGAGATAATGGAGCTTGCGGCCTCCCCCGAGCAGCCGGCCGTAGGCACGGTCATAGAGGCCAGGCGCACCGAGGGCAAGGGCATCGTGGCAACAGTGCTGGTCCGCAGAGGCACACTGCGGCCCGGCGACGTTATGGTGGCCGGCGTTGCCTTCGGGAAGCTGCGGTCGATGACCGACGACAGGGGCAAACGCGTTACCCAAGCGGGCCCGTCGACTCCTGTGGAGGTTTCGGGGCTGGACCGGGTGCCGGATGCAGGGGCCGGTTTCTACGTGGTGGAGAGCCTGCAAAAGGCTCGCGAGATTGCCACCACGACCCTCCAGCGCCAGCAGGAGGAAGACCGGGTCGTCAGGCAGCGCGTTTCGATGGAGAACCTCCTGGAGAGCATCCAGCAGGCCGGTACCGACGAACTCAAGATCGTGCTCAAGGCCGACGTGCAGGGGACGCTCGAGGTCATCAAGCGCAAGCTCCTTGAGATGTCGGTCCCGGAGGTTGCGGTCAACGTCATACACTCCGGCATCGGCAGCGTGAACGACTCCGATGTGCTGCTGGCCGACGCCAGCGAAGCCGTCATTGTTGCCTTTAATGTCCTGGCTGAGTCCTCCGCGCGCAGCGAGGCCGACCGCAAGGGCATAGAAATCCGTATGTACAACGTCATCTACCGCCTGATGGATGAGATGAAGGCGGCCCTGGAGAACAGGCTGGCGCCGGAAATCCGGGAGGTCGTCAAGGGCCATGTGGTAGTGCGCGAGACGTTCCGCATTTCGCGGCTGGGGACCATCGCAGGCTGCTACGCCACCGACGGGGTAATCCCCAGGAATTCGCTTGTCAGGGTCGCCCGCGACGGCGCGGTCATTCATGAGGGGCGCATTGGGAATCTCAAGCATTTCAAGGACGACGTGCGCGAGGTGCGCGAAGGGTTTGAATGCGGCATCAAGATAGCCGGCTGGGACGACATCAAGGTGGGCGACACGATCGAGGCCTTCGAGCGGCAGGAAATACCGAGGAAGCTGTCCTGATAAATGGCGATAGCGGTGATAGTCTTGAGGCTTTCGCTGCCCGGGGCGCATTCGCTCAAGGACAAGCGCCGCATAGTGAAAAGCCTCAAGGACAGGCTAAGGCGCCGCTTCAACGTTTCCGTCGCGGAGATGGATTACCACGACGTCTGGCAGAGCGCCTCCATAGGCGTTTGCACCATCTCCCCGGACGGGAAGTTCGCCGAGGGCACCGCGGCCAAGGTGGCCGACTTCGTGACGGGTGACCCTCGGCTGTCGCTGGTTGATTACGAGTTGGAGATGTTTTGATGGGCTCGCCCAGGAAAGAACGCCTCGCCCAACAGGTCAAGGATGTCGTCAGCAGGATTATCCTGTCCGACCTGCAGGATCCCAGAATGGGTTTCGTCACGGTAACGGGCGTGAGTTTTTCGAGCGACCTGCGGCATGCCGTCGTCAGGATCAGCGTTCTGGGCGACGAAAAGGTGCAGGCCGTCACTCTGAATGTCCTGCGCCATGCCAAAGGCTATATCCAGAAGCGCCTGGGCAAGGAAATCAGGGTAAGATACATTCCTTCGATTTCATTCGAGCCGGATGACTCGATCAAGAAGAGCATCGAACTGTCGAAGGCAATGAGGCAGTCGCGGGAGGCGTAAGTTATGACGGCGAAAAAGGGCCCCGGCAAAAGCAAGACCGCGAAGACGGACCTCGCGGGCAAGTGCCTGAGCCTCTTGCGCCGGAACGTCGGCGCCAGGAACATCACATCGTCCCAGGGGGGCCTCACGTCGGTGCTGCTTCTGGCGATAATAGCGCGCGGCTCATCGGTGGCCGAGGGCCGCAAAATCCTGGCCGACATCAGGGAGTCGTTCGTCGACTGGAACGAGCTCCGGGTGACGAGACCCGCCCAGATTACCGTCCACCTCGGCTCGATCAAGCAGGCGAACGGAAAGGCCCGCACGATTTGTGACGTCCTGGGCAATATCTTTGAGGGCACGCACAACCTGGAATTAGGTTTTCTCGAAGGCGCAAGCGCCGAGGAGGCCAGGGACTTCCTTACCGGCCTCGGCGGACTTTCCAAGGAGATGGTGGACGAAGTAATCCTGTCCGGCCGCGCATATTTCCATATGGAGGCCGACACCGACGTGGCAAGGGTGGCCAGGCGGCTGGGCCTTGCGGGGCGCTACACCTCGCCCGGCGGTTTCCAGCGCGACATCGACAGCCTGCTGGGAGAGGAGAGGGGATACCAGCTGATGTTCCTTTTCAAGGAGCTCTCCGAGGCCGTCTGCACGATGCGCGGCCAGCACTGCACCCTGTGCCCCTTGTCGGAACTCTGCCCCGCCGCGCGTACGGAGGAATCCGCATAGGGGGGAGGTCTTCGACCCCTCTTTGCTATGGGGGCCGCAGACGTTGTCTGCGGCGATCCCCTGGCCTTTTGCGGGCGAGGCCATGCCTCGCCCCTACGGATAATATGTGTGCCACGGCGGGGCTACGGATGTTGTGTGGTACTGGTGGCTGCGTAGGATGGGCTTTAGCCCACGCGGCAAATACTCGTTGTATATTCCGCGTGCGCCAGCCAACAGGTAGGGCAGACATTCTTGTCTGCCATCGTTTATTCCGCGTGCGCTAAAGCGCACCCTACACACAATGTAGCACTGGGGCCTTGCCTTGTAGGGCGCGCCTTGGCGCGCGCGGTCAATGTGGCGCTGGGGGCTTGTCCACCAGTGGGGGTCTTCGGTCCTTTTTGTGCTATAGAGTTCGTTACGTTGTGCCGGGGAGTTCGCCGGCCCGGGTTATCGTGGAGAAAGTGATGCAAGGCAAAGAAACACGAGGGATACTCAAGATCGGGCTGCCGAAAGGAAGCCTGGAGAAATCAACCTTTGACCTGATGGCCCGGGCGGGCTATGAAGTTACGCTTGGCTCCCGGTCGCACTATCCCAACATCGCGGACCCCGAAGTGCAAGGCGTGATGTTCAGGGCGCAGGAGATGAGCCGCTATGTCGAAAACGGCGTCGTGGACGTCGGGCTTACCGGCTACGACTGGATACTCGAAAACGGCAGCGACGTTGTCGAGGTGGCCGAGCTTGTTTACTCGAAGCAGCGCCGCAGGCCCGCCCGCTGGGTGATAGCCGTTGCGGCGGAGTCCCCCATCCAGAAGGTCGAGGACCTCGACGGCAAGATGGTCGCGACGGAGCTCGTGGAAGTCACCAGGCGCTTCTTTGAGAAAAACGGAATCAACGCCAAGGTGGAGTTTTCCTGGGGCGCTACGGAGGTCAAGGCCCGCCTCGTGGATGCCATAGTGGAGGTTACCGAGACGGGATCGAGCCTGAAGGCGAACAACCTGCGCACAATCGGCGAGGTACTCACCTCCACCACGCGCCTCATCGCGAACAAGGATGCCTGGGGCGATCCCTGGAAGAGAAAAAAGATCGAGAGGCTGGCGCTTTTACTTGAGGGCGCCATCGTTGCGAAGGATATGGTGGGCCTCAAGCTCAACGTCTCCGAGGACAGCCTCAAAAAGGTGCTCTCGCTCCTGCCCGCTATGAAAAACCCCACCGTCTCGCCGCTCGCGGGCAACCACTGGTACGCCGTGGATACCATTGTGGCTGAGTCCGAAGTGCGCACGCTCATCCCGGAGCTAAAAGACGCCGGTGCCCAGGGCATTATCGAGTACCCCCTCAACAAGGTCATCCCTTAGAGTCCTCGATTGTGTGCCCTGCGAGAACCGCGTTTTCGCGTGACCCCTCGCAGCCGAAGGCGCTTGGGAGGAGGCGTATCATAGGATCCGGCTACAGCAAGCAAGAGACAGCGGCGCCCCTGTGGGCGTTATGTACCGCCGCTATGGTGCTTTTCCTGCCGATTTTCGCCAGTTGCCGTACCGGTGCCCCCGCCGGTCGTCGAGTAACCCCCGTTGTTCCCCTTCCCCCCGTTTGCGCTGAAGAGAAAGCTGAACCCGCAGTGCCGCTGCCCGAC
>JAGHCE010000060.1 GCA_021160625.1 Planctomycetota bacterium
GTCGCGATACCACATTCGGCGGCCGATAAAGTACCTCGGCGTGCCGATCGCGCCCTCGTCGACGGCCCTGCGGACCTCGCGGTAGACGGGCATATAGCGCGACAGGTAGCAAAGCGAGACGTTCAAGTTCCCGGCTCTGGCCGTTTCGTGGATTTCCCGGCACTGCTCAAGCGTTTCGCCCATCGGCTTTTCCAGGAAGAGGTGCTTTCCCGCGGCCAGCACCTCCATAGCCATAGGATAATGCAGGCGGTTGGGCGTGCAGACCCAGACGGCCTGGACGTCGTCGTTGGCGATAAGCTGCTTGTAGTCCTGGTACCACGCCTTTGCGCCGAACTCCTCGGCCGCGGCCGTGACGCGGGAGCGGTTTCGGCTGGAAAGGGCGAATATCTCGGCATTCTCAACCTTTGCAAGGCCCGCAAGGTGGTCGCGGGCGATGCTTCCTATGCCGATGACGCCTACTCTGAGTTTCTCCATTTTGTCTACCTCCGCTTCTTGCCAAGCGTAGCGCAGCGCCCGAATTCTCTGCCTGCCTCCATAAAAGCGGCTATGTTTTCAAGCGGCGTATCCGGCGGAAGGTCGCAGCCGGTTGAAAGGATGAAATCAGGATAAAAACTCATCCGGTCGAGAAGATCCCTGACGGCGTTGCGGATTTTCTCCGGCGAGCCGTCGCGCATAACGGTGACGGAGTCCAGGTTGCCGATGAGGACGGTTTCCTCTGGAACCCGGCGCGCGACCTCCGCAAGGTCCACCTGGGAATCGAGCGAGAGCCCCTCGGCGCCGGTTCTCACCATACCGTCGACCAGGTGCGTCGAGTTCCCACAGATGTGCAGGACGCGGCTCGTCTCGTGGATGGAGCTGAATATCCGGGCGATGTACCGGCCGGAAAACTCCCAAAAGGCGTCGGGAGAAAGCATAACGGCGGTTGGCTCAAGCACGGCGAGGACCTTCGCGCCGGCCAGCGACAAGGCAGTGACGTACCGGGTGATGACGTGGGTGGCCACGGCGAGGACCTCGTGGACGAGATCGGGCTTCAGGATCGTATTCATCGCGATATCGGATGCCCCCATCATAAGGCCGGCCAGCGTGTAGGGGCCTGTGCAGTACGCGCCGGGGAGGCATTCGAAGTTGGCCGACATCAGCTTCATCGTTTCGATAAAGGCCACCGCGCGGCCGTCCTTGAGGATGTCGCAGGCCATAAACTGCCTGAGGTCGTCGGATTCCTTTACCGTGTGATACTCGACGCTGGGCGAATGCAGCAACGGAAATCGCACCGGAAGACCCAGCGCCGAGGCCTCCACGGCCAGGTCCATTATGCAAAAGATGATGTCCGGCTCGAACTCGCGCACGAGGGTATTCAGTGTCCAAAAGTGCACGCCCCAGTTGAACTCGTTCTGTTTTATCGAGGTCCTGGTTATCTGAGTACCGGGATAGCCCATAAGCGGTGCGACAAGCCGCCCCGGGGCGTCTCTCACGACATCGACCAAGCATTGCGCGTACATAGGGGGTCATCAACTCCTGTTCGGCTGCAAAGGGGCGATTTTACAGATACACCACCTCCTCGGCAACTCCCGGCCACCGGCAGCCAAAAAAGACTTTGACAAGAAAACGCCGCAGGCTAAAATATTCGGCTCTAACCTTTTGTCTTGCAAGGGTTTTTGTGATTTGAAGCGAGGGGCGCGTGCGCTTCCAGTTGGTGGACAGGATTCTCGAGCTTGAGCCCGGCAGGCGGATTGTCGTTTCGAAGGCGCTTTCCCGGGCCGAGGAGTACCTGGGCGACCATTTCCCCAAGCGGCCCGTAATGCCTGGGGTTATGATGCTGCAGGTCTGCGTGGAGGCCGGGATGTGGCTTTTGCGAGAGGACGGCAGCGCACCGTACGGAGCGGTCCTCTCTGAAGTGCGAAACATCCGCTACGGGCACTTTTTCGAGCCGGGAAACCGGATGCGCGCGGAGGTCGTGCTCCTGGGTGAGGACAACGGGCGCTTCAAGTTCAAAATCGAGGGGCGCGTGGAGGATGAGAGGGTCATCTCCGCGAGGATGATCCTGGAGCCGCTTTCGATCGAAGTGGACGGCCGGAAGCTCGAGCGTGTGGCCCAGAAGGTCAAGACCGCGCTCGATGATAGATATGCACTCATCGGCCCCCCGACCTAAGGAGAATTGAGTATGGCGATCGTCGGAAAGGTGGGAATAGTAACGGGCGGCGGCAGCGGCATCGGCGAGGCCGCGTCGAGGCTTCTTGCCGAAAGCGGCACAAGCGTCGTGGTTGCCGACCTCAACGACGAAAACGCCGCAGCCGTGGCCGAGTCGATCAATAGCGCCGGCGGCGAGGCGGTCCCCTTCAAGGTAAACGTCGCCGTTGCAGAAGAGGCTGAGAAGTGCGTCGCTTTCGCCGTGGAAAAGTATGGCGAGGTCTCGATACTGGTAAATAACGCCGGCGTGGTCCGTGACACCCTCGTGCCGACGATGACAAGGCAGCAATGGGACATCGTCCTCGACGTCAACCTCGGCGGATGCTTCAATATGGCAAAGGCGGTCTGCCGGCCGATGATGCAGAAACGCTACGGCCGCATCGTCAGCACTTCCACGATTGCGGGCCGCTTCGGCGGGCGCGGCCAGGCCAACTACGCCGCCTCGAAGGCGGGCATCGACGCCCTGACGCGCGTCCTGGCACAGGAGCTCTCCTCCCGGAAGCGAAACATCACCGTAAACGGCGTCGCCCCGGGGATGGTCGTCACGCCGATCTCCGAGCAGGTCAGAAACCTCACCGCCGACAGGATAAAGGGCCTTATTCCGCTGGAACGGTACGCAACGCCCGAAGACATAGCCAACGTCATCTGTTTCCTCACCAGCGAGGAGGCCGACTATATCAACGGGCAGGTAATAGTCGTGGACGGGGGGCTGAGCCTCGGCGTCAAATGGTAGCCTAAGTCAGGTTTACGTGGTACAGGAGAAACTGTATGCCCAGCAAGGAAGAGATTGCCGCAACGGTCACGGATGTTATGGTGGACGCCCTCGGCGTGGACGAGGAAGAGGTGACGCCGGACGCGTCGCTGACTTCGGACCTCGGTGCCGAGTCCATCGACTTTCTGGATATTATCTTCCGGCTGGAGAAGGCCTTTGACATCAAGATACCGCGCGAGGAGCTTTTCCCGGAAAACCTCACGGCCGACAGCCAGTACGTCAAGGACGGCGCGCTGACCGAGCAAGGCCTTGCGGAGCTAAAGAAGCGCCTTCCGTACGCCGACACAACCGAGTTCGAGAAGGCCCCCAGGGTTTCGGCCATCGCTGACCTCTTTACGGTCGGGATGATGGTGAGGTATCTCGAGGACAAGGTCGCAGACGACGCTTAGAGTAATCTGAAAACCCAATTCGTCACACGGATGCGACCGCCTCCGGGGAAAGGGCGCGCCGGGATGTGCCCGTCCAAGTTGAGGAACGCCGATGCGCTGGTTTCACGTGGATCGCTTCGAGGTGCTCGAAAAGAATAAGTACGCCCGCGCGATAAAGTGCGCAACTATGGCCGAGGAGCATCTCCACGACCACTTCCCCGGGTACCCGGTTGTCCCGTCGGCGCTTAACATCGAGTCGATGGCGCAGACGGCCGGGGTGCTGGCGGGCTACACGTACGACTTCAAGAAAAACGTCATCCTGGCGAAGGTGGAAAAGGCGCTTTTTCCACGGATCGTGCGGCCGGGCGACAAAATCATAATCGAGGCGTGGCTCGACGAGATAAAACCCGAGGGATGCTGGACACACTGCAAAATGACCGTGGACGGCGACGAAGTCGCCTCGGCCAACATCATTTTCGTGCACCTTGAGGACCAGTTGCCCGAAAGCTTCGTCTTCACGGACAGCTTTATGGACCTCCTGGAAACCAGCGGAGTAATCTGACACCGGAGGCTTGCGGGTAAATGCGTCGCCGTCTTGTCATCACCGGAATCGGGATAGTGAGCCCCTTGGGGCTTTCTGCCGAGGACCACTTCAACGCGCTCGTTTCGGGGACGTGCGCGATTGCCCCCATTTCGCTCTTCGAGGCGGGGGATTTCCCCGCCGGGTTCGCAGCCGAGGTGAAAGGCTTCCGGGCCAACAAGTTCGTCAAAAACCGCAAGTCCATCAAGATTATGGCCCGCGATATCCGCCTTGCCGTGGCAGCGGCGGCCCTGGCGGCCAAAGACGCCGGTATCTCGGACGGCACCGGTGACCCCGAGCTCTTCGGCGTCTCGATCGGAGCGGGGCTCATTCCCACGGAGCTTGACGAGCTGGCGGCGGCGGTTTCGGTAAGCCTCGACGGCCAGGGCCACTTCGACCTGGCCAAATACGGCCGCGAAGGCCTTGCCAACCTCTTCCCCCTGTGGCTCCTCAAGTACCTGCCCAATATGCTGAACAGCCACATCTCCATAGAAAACGACGCCCAGGGACCCAACAACTGCATCACCTCCGGCAACGCATCGGGGCTCCTGGCCATAGGAGAGGCTGCGCGCGTCATCGAGCGCGGCCAGGCAGACATAATGCTGGCGGGAGGCGCGGAGTCGAAAATCCATCCGCTCTCCCTCGTGCGACTCCATATGCAGGGCAAGCTCTCCACGGCGGGCGACCTTGCCGAGAAAGGCCCGCAGCCTTTCTGCAAGAATCGATCGGGGCTTGTCGTCGGCGAGGCGGGGGCGATCGTCGTCATCGAGGAAGCCGGGCACGCCGCCGCGCGCGGGGCAAGGATTTATGCCGAGGTGACCGGTTTCGGCTCCTCCTGCGGAGGGCATCTCGCAAACGATCTCGACGCCGGCGCCCTGGCGGCGACATACGCAATGCAGGCGGCGCTCGGCGATGCCAGGCTCAACGCGGCCGACGTAGACGCGGTTTTCGCCGATGCCTCGGGGCTGCCGGAAGATGCGGCGGAAGCAACGGCTATCGCCGGGGTCCTCGGCAAGGGCAAGGCCGTAACGACGACCCGGGCCGCCGCCGGCCA
>JAGHCE010000128.1 GCA_021160625.1 Planctomycetota bacterium
TCGTTTTGATAAGTATCGCAGAACGCATCTGGATCGCGAGGATGCCACGTGGCATTCCTCGGATGAAGAAGCGGCACAGGCCATTGAAAAGTATGAGGCCCTTCTCGATGAACATGGGTTGATTGATTTTGATGGTATGGTTCTCATAGGTTTGCATCTTGTCCAAAGACACGACTGGGTGAGAAAAGCCTTGAGAGCCCGATTCCCAATTCTCGTAGTCGATGAATACCAGGATTTGGGATATGCGCTGGACCGCATCGTCCGATCCCTATGTTTCGATGCGGGTATTCGGCTGGTGGCCGTTGGAGATCCTGATCAATCGATTTATGGATTCACCGGGGCAGATCCTGTCCTCCTAAGGGATTTGGCCAAGAGCGAGAAGGTTGAATCGATTCGCTTGCGACTGAACTATCGCTGTGGCTCCGAAATCATTCACGCGTCGGAAGCCGCCTTGGGCGAAGCGCGGGATTTTAAATCGGGGCGCGACGAACCGGGAGCGGTATTTTTCCATGAGTACGCATCCGGGATCGAAGAACAAGCGCGCCAGATCTGCGAGTCAATCATACCGGAAGCCTTGGCGCGTCGCCCCGGTCGGGCCTTGGGTGATGTCGCCATCCTGTACCTGGACAAGAATGATGGGGATGTGATCGCAAGTGCCGTAGGGAATATGGGGTGGAAATTCATACGTATAGACGGTAACAGCCCTTACCAGCCGTCTCCGGTGACCTACTGGCTCGAAGACTGTGCAGCATGGTGCGCCGGTCATTGGAAAACTGGAGATACTCGGTTATCCGAATTGGTCCGACGTTGGCTGTCGTTTAATGAATCGCTGACTACAGATAGAGAGCGTCATCAGGCAAAGGTATTGCTTGTTCGGTTTCTGTATGAACACCGCAATGCCGACATACCTCTCAACAAGTGGCTTAGTGAATTTATGCGGCGAGGGTTGGGGGCAACCCTTGCTAGAGAACCGCGACTCCGGGATGACAAGGATAAGGTCGAAAAGTTGCTGAGCGTAACCGCAGAAGATGGGACGTTGAGTGCCTTTACGGTTGCGTTTTTCGGAGGTCAAGGCGGTTCTCCGGACCACCTCAATTTGACGACACTGCACTCTGCAAAAGGCCTCGAATACGATGTTGTGATTATGGCAGGGCTCGAAGATGGGCGAATTCCATACTACAACGATTCAGAGGACACGATTCGTGAGAAGCGCAGGTTGTTCTACGTAGGATTGACGCGTGCACGCCACGAGGTACACCTAGTCTATTCGGGGTGGTATGAGAACCGATATGGGAGGAGGTTTTCAAACGGTAGATCAAGGTTTGTGAGTGAGGTCGAAAAGGACGTATTGTCGCGTCTGAATGGCATCACGTAGGAGAGATGAGACGGCATTTGGGCTTAAACGGTGCATTTAAGGTGGGGCATTAATTCGAAAAGCTGCTTTTCGTACGAGTAATGGATGCACAGCGAGCGGAGTCTTCGCTCCGTGATAGGTGACCGACCGACGCTCTTTGGCAAGTTGAGAATGTGTTCCTGAATCTCCGGGGCGAGGCGCAGGAGCATGAGGACCTGGGTCACGCGGGCGCGGGTGACGCCCTCGCGGCGGGCGATGTCGGCTTGGGTGGCGACCTCTCCAGCGTCGAGTTGGCGTCGCCACTCGAGGGCCTTGCGGAGCGTCTGAACCACCGACGGCACCTTGGGTTCCTTGGGTGGTCGCTTCCGCTTGGCCCGGCGGGTGCGCTCGGGAACGGCATTGACGACGTGGCTGGCGGGCACTCGGCGCGTGAGACGGCCGAGGTTGCCCGTTTCGAAGGCCCAGTCGGGACCGAGGGTCACTTCGACGGTCTGCTCGCGGTAGGAGGCGGAACCATTGACGTCGTCGAGCGTTACGTGTACAATACGGAACCAGACTTCGGGACTCGCGAGGCCCTTCCGGCGGTTAGTAGAGGGTTGCTTTCGGGGAGCCAGACAGAATCCCGCGAAATTGAACGCGCTCGCGGGTTAACGATAGCGACAGGAGAGGCGACCGCCGACCAGGCGTCGCTTCTCCTGTCTCCCTTTGGACTTACGCCACGCCCCACATCCGCCCGATCTTCTCTGTTCGCAAACCGAGAATCGGGCCGCCGGATGCAACCCCTCCTATCTCGCCCCTCCACCGCCGAAAAAGCCCCAAACCTCTCTGATTCTCTGTCCCCAAGCCCGAAGTGGTTAACGCCAAAAAACGCTTTGGGCCGCCGAATGCAACCCCTCCCCCAAGATCGCGGCGCCGCCGCATTGGCGGGAATGCGTCACCAGCTACCCGACTGTAACGAAGCCGGTGCTCTTCCGCCCCGGGCACGGCCGCCGAAAGCAGCTGGACAAAGGCCCGAAACCCGCCCCGATGCCGCAAGGCAACGTGCCCAAAATTACGCGCCTCATGGCCCTGGCGATCCGCCTGAAGAAGCTCGTAGACGATGGCCACGTGACCGACTACGCTGAACTAGCCGAACTCGGCCACGTTACCCGCGCCCGCGTCACGCAGATCATGAACCTCCTCCACATCGCCCCGGACATACAGGAGGACATCCTCTTCTTCCCCAAGACCGACAACGGCCGCGACCCCATCGGTGAGCGCGACATTCGCTCCATCTGCGCCATCATCGATTGGCGCAAGCAGCGCGCGCTGTGGACGCAGACGCAGACGCAGAAACAGGTGTAACGTTTGGTCCCGCCGTTCCGGTACGTTCGAAAAAACGGGCTTGACAGACGCGGCGGACAGTAATACGATACTCACATTCGTACTACGCACGCCTGGGGAGAAACCCGATGTCCGAGCTTGTGCGATTGAGCTTCTCAATTGAAAAGCCACTGCTTGAGCGCTTCGAGAGAATACGCAGGGCCAGCCGGTATACAAACCGGTCAGAATTTGTTCGGGACATGCTCCGTGATCGGCTGGTCGAACAGCAATGGGAAGGAGATGAGGAGGTCCTCGGCACCGTCACGCTCGTCTACAACCACCACTTCCGGCGTTTGAGCGAAAAGCTGACCGATTTGCAGCATGGTTTCCACAGCGTTGTTCTGGCGACTACGCATGTGCATCTGGACAAGCGCATGTGCGCGGAGATGATCCTGTGCAGGGGGCGGCCGAAGGAGATACGGCAAATCGCCGACCTGCTGCGCCAGCAGAAAGGCGTCCTGCATGCGGTCCTTTCGATGAGTTCTACAGGTAAGCACTTAGGGTGATCCTCCTTGAATGAGCGGACGTTTGCAGTTCTCTTCTTTTTTGGATGGGGGTATTACGAAAGACGCAGACGTAATACCTAACGGAATGGCACGGAGGTCTCGACGGATGCGTCACTTGGATGGCTTTACTCTGATCGAACTTCTAGTGGTTATCGCCATTGTCGCGGTCCTCGCCGGTCTGCTGCTTCCGGCGCTCGTTGCAGCCCGCGAGAAGGCGAGGCGCGTGGCTTGCTGCAGCAACCTTAACCAGTTGGGGAAGGGATTCATGATGTACCTGTCGGATTACGGCGGATACTATCCTGGCTCATTAACTTGGGCTGCGGACGCCCCTGGAGACATTCACCCGTGGTACAGCGATGGGCGCACTGGGCAGCAGGTTCAGCAGGGGACGCAACAAGGCGACACTGGCATGCCGGACTTCCGATGCATGGGCCAGGGGGCGCACCCGGACGCCGATCCACCCGAGCCCGGTGACCTCCGCATCGCCCCTATCGGTATGGGACTGTTGGTCACTTCGGGCCTCGTAGATGAGGGGAGGGTTTTCTACTGCCCCTCGGCAAGGAGTGTAGGCGGGGATGAATGGTTCTTCGGGAAGTTCGGCCAAGTAACACCCAACGGCACCTTATCTGATTGGATGACGGCAATGGGATTTGAGGGAAAGGCTCTGACGCATGGCGACTGGCCCAAGTGGGGATATGCGGACCCGACGGCCCCCAACTGGCGGCTGTACACAGTCTATTCTCAGTACGCCTATCGCAATCACCCCGTTTTCGGGATCGGCTGGGTGCCACCGAATCAACCTCACAGGCTCCGGAACATGCCCGTGCCATACACCAAACCGACGGTCTACACCGATGCCGGTTGCCCGCCATTCAAAACGGACCGTCTCTTGGGCGGACGGACTCTCGTGATGGACTCCTTCGCCAAAGGATCGCACACAAGCGATCCCGGCTTTGGGCGCTATGCTCACAAAGACGGTTACAACGTGCTCTTTGGCGATGGCCACGTGAAGTGGCACGGCGATCCGGAGCAGAGGATCATCTATTGGGATACCGACCGATACCGCGCGACAGGGATTCCCGGTTGGTCGAACGGGCTTTGGACGACCCGTCAGTATTCGGTTTACAGCGAGTTTGACCTCCACGAAGACTCCAAGCGGTATGGGTTGCCCTTGGTCTGGCATACCATCGACGTCTCGGCGGGAATTGATGTGGATGCGCCCTATCTTCCGGCGGAACCTTAGCGCCATGCATTCGTGACTTGTCGCAGAAATTCGCCTGTGACAGAAAAGGAGGATTCTATGCGGACGTCCGATGTCCTAGCAAATGGAACGAAACGCCCCTTAACCGCTGAGGAGGCGGCGCATCTGTTGTCGGTAGAAGACCGAGGCCTCGCCTTCTACAACGACATATTCGCGGCTGCATTCGACGTGCGGCAGCAGGCCAAGGGGAGGGAGTTCATCCTTGATGGTTTTCTGGGCACGGTGTGCGAATGCACGATCAGCCCGCCTTGCCACTACTGCGCCCGCGCCACTATGGTGGACTTTCCACCGCCTCTCGGCGTGGAGGAAGTACGGGATGGCGCGCGTTACATTCAAGGCACCGGCACACGCCGTTTGGAGATTGGAGCCGGAACCAATCCCGCCAGGGCCGACCATATCGTTCAGTGTGCGCGAGCTGCGGCAGAGTCCTCAACCCTTCGTGTATGGGTCAACGCGGGACCGTGCCTCACGAAGTCGCACTTGGAGCAACTCAAGGACTGCGGCGTCGAGGAGGTCGGCGCATCGCTCGAAACGATTAATCCAGAGGTGTTTCTGCGTATCAAGCCGGGCGACAATATGGAAAAGCGCATGCAGTTGGCACGGGAGATCAAAGCGGTCGGTCTCAAATTGACGAGCGTGATGATGGTCGGCGTGGGCAGCGACATCGAGGACTACGTCAAGCATCTCTTCTGGTTGAAAGAACTGGGTGTGGATCACTTTCCCATCACTGGATTGAATCCCATTCCCGGCACCCCGCTGGCGACCGCCCGCGCCGCCTCTCCGCTTGAGGTCTGCCGTATGGTCGCCGTTGCGCGGCTGGTTCTGCGAGACGCGGACATCTCGGTCGGCGGTATGATGAACGATCCCAGGCTGCTGCCGCTGCAAGTCATGGCTGGGGCCAACCGCGCCATTCACCTCGGCGCTCACGTCCACCGGCCCCGCCGAACTGGCGGCTTCCGGAACTGGCCGGCAGCCGAATCGAAAGAGGTCAACGACCTCATCTTCTCGAATCTTCGGCCGACGAGCGAGGCTATCCTCCGGGAACTCGGCCTGGAGCCGACGTGACACACCAGGAACCCCAATGGGAGAAAACAGAATGACCCGGAAAAGAAAGCCCTTCTCTTTCCTTGCGGCCTTGGCGAGCATCGCGCTCGTACTGCTCACGGGGTGCAAACCGGGGAATGAACCGTCCCACAAGAACACCGCCGGAGATATTACCGACCAGGCGGGCCGAAGTGTAAGCCTCCCCAAGAAGGTCACGAGCGTGGTCTGCCTGTGGCCTGAAACGACCCGCATCCTCTATGCTCTGGGGGCCAAAGATATGCTCGTCGGTGTCGACAACCAAGTCGGTAAAGATCCCGTACTTCAAAAGGTCTGGCCGGAAATCAGGGACGTGCCGGTTATAGGCACAATGTCAAGTGTCAACGTCGAACAACTTGTCGCGGCGCGACCCGACCTCGTCATCGTGTCGGCCCGTTCTCGGCGACTCGCGGATCAGATTGCCGGACACGGTCTATCCGTGGTGTGCTTTCATCCTCGGGGAAAGTGGAAGAGCTTTCTGGAGGAGATCACCCTGACCGGACGCTGTGTCGGTAGGCAACACGAGGCGGCGGACCTGCGCCGGTTTATCGAAGAGAAGATGGCCGAGGTACAGACAATTGTGACCGCGCTTCCTGATGACCGACGGCCACGCACCTACGTGACATTCGCCTACGATCCGCTGCGTACTACCCCGCTGGACTCGGTCGAACTGGCCGGCGGATCGAACATCGCCGAAGGCAACAGAGACATCTGGTACACGGTGGACATGGAGTGGCTGCTAGCGCGGGACCCGGATGTCATCGTGCAGCATGCGCTGGGCAGATACGATCTCGCGACGATGGGAGGCGGATGGTCGAGTCTGCGGGCGATTAAGATGAACAAGGTATACCGTGTCTATCTGGGTTTCTGCGGAGTTGATCCGGCACAATACGTCGCCCAGGTGCGCCAACTGGCTGCGCTCTTCCACGGCCCGGACATTCCCTGGTCAAGAGACTTGGCGGCGGATGGGAGGGCGATCTTCCAGCGGGTCTATGGTCGCGGAGACGTTTTTGATGCGCTTGTGCGCGAAATGAACATAACGCTCGCACCGGCCGAAACTCAGCAGACGAAGGAGTAACGCGTGCGTCGATGGCTAATGATTCTGTTATTGGCGAGCCCACTGCTGGCGTTCCCGGTCAGCATGCTCTCGGGACGCGTCTGGATATCGCCTCGGGCCGTGGGGCAAATGATTCTGACGCCTCAGGAGGCGTCGATTCAGCCGACACTCCAAGCCGTCCTGTGGCAGGTGCGCCTTCCACGCATCCTACTGGCACTCCTGGTTGGCGCGGCGCTCTCCGTATCGGGCGCCAGTTTGCAGCAAGTTTGCTGGAATCCGCTTGTCAGCCCCTACATTATGGGCGTCTCTGCAGGAGCATGCTTCGGCGCTGCGCTTGCGGTAGTTCTGTGGGGCGGAGGGTACGCGACAATGCAAGGGTGTGCTTTTGCCTTCGGTTGTATCGCAGTGGCAATCACGTCCGCTCTCTCGCAAATTCGAGGAGATAGTTCTCCGGTGAGCCTCGTTCTGGCCGGCATCATCGTCTCGGCGTGCTTCGGGGCCTTGCTTTTCATGGTCTACCTTATCGCGGATCCGGACAAGGTGGCACAGGTTGTCTATTGGTCGATGGGCAGCCTTCATGCAGCAAGCTGGTCTGGCGTGATACGATCATTTCCCGGTATCGGACTTGGCGTCGTGCTTCTATACGCCTTTCGCTGGCGACTAAGCGTCCTTTCCATGGGCACAGAGGCGAAGGCACTGGGCGTCGCCTATGAGCGCGAGCGAATTCTACTCCTTGCTGCAACGACACTGGTGACGGCGTTCGCGGTCTCCGTAGCAGGAACCGTCGCATGGGTTGGGCTTCTTGTCCCACACCTCGTGAGGCTCATACTCGGCGCTGATAGCCGCTCGCTGATCCCAGCCTCCATCACGTTTGGTGCGGCGTTTGTTCTGCTGGCGGACACACTCGCGCGCACGGTATACAAGTACGATCTGCCGGTGGGCATCCTGACGACCCTGATCGGTGCGCCTTTCTTCCTCTATCTCCTGCGGAGGAGTAGAACCGCATGGGTTTGAGCATCCGGCACTTGTGCTATACGTATGAAGAAGGCTTCAGCATCAGGGACATATGCCTTGATGCGCTGAACGGCCGTGTGCTGGGGATCATCGGCCCTAACGGCTCCGGAAAGAGCACGTTGATCCAGTGCGTGGTCGGCTTGCTTCGGCCACAGAGCGGCTTAATCCGAATTGAGGACAGGGACAGTGCCTCAATGACGCGCCGCGAAGTGGCGCAACGGATCGGATACGTACCGCAGAACCACCCCCCGGCATTTCCCTTCCGCGTGCTGGATATAGTCCTCATGGGACGGACTCCGTATCTCGGCATGCTTCAGACGCCGTCCCGGTGCGATGAAGCACTGGCAGAAGAAAGGCTGGCGGAGCTTGGCATTCGCCACCTTGCCGACCGTCCCTACACACATATCAGCGGCGGAGAGCGGCGGCTGGCCTTGATCGCTCGCGCCCTTGCCCAGCAGGCAGACATCCTCGTGCTTGATGAGCCTACGGCCTACCTCGATTTCCGCAATCGTCACCGGGTGACCCAGACCATCTCTGACCTCGCATCGCAAGGGGCGGCTGTGGTAATGAGCCTCCATGATCCGGCGGAGGCCCTGGAGTGCTGCCACGATGCGATCCTTCTGAGCGAAGGCGCGATTGCCGCCGCCGGCCCGTCTTGCGAGGCCGTTACCGAAGAGAACCTTTCTCGCGCCTATGGCGTCCCAATCACGCGGGTAGATGCCCCGCGGTTCCTCGTGAAGCCCGATGGCCGGTAGCGCACGGCAAGTCTCGTTGATGTGTGACTGAAATTGGACATCTGCGTGGTTTCATACGGGCCGTCAGGCAGGATGTTCTACAATCAGGTTGCCGATGCCGCTGGCCTCTCTCAGGATGCATATGTTCATGTGGTTGCCATGCTTTCTATCCTCCGGAGAAGCTTGCTTCTCTGCATCTGTCGCCTGTACTCACGTGGGTTGCGGATGATGGTTTGGAGCTTTTCCGGGCCGAGTTCCAACAGGACCCAAAGTGCCGTTCGAAACATCGTCTGCCGGAAGAAACAACCAGTGGGATCGGGCCTGTGAATGTCGCCTTGGCGCTCGAGGCTGTCCAGGCGGCAGCCGCCGCCGCACACGTACTTGATGGGGCAGACGATGCAGTCGGGCCGGGCGTAGAGACGGTTGTCCTTCCATTTGATTCGGGGTTCCTCATCTACGCGGGCGTGGGGTTCTACCAATAGTGGACTAACCACTCCTCGTCTGCGGGGCGTGCGTAACTTCGTGAAGTTCCACACCCAAGCCCCTCATTCCAGCCGGGGTATCCGACACTTGGCGATCTCCGGCGGTATGTATCCAGAGGGAGCGTCCCCTGAAACGCTCCGGATCATATCGCTGGAGAGGTGGACATGCACGGCATTACGGACCCGCGCGACCTGCCTGCGCCGAGGCTTCGGCAGGCAGGGATGTCGGCGGATGAGATATTTCAGGAGGTGGCGGCGCTTCTGGCCCGCGGATATATGCGCCTGAAGAAGCGCACGCCGCACCTGGCGGACGCGCTGGCAGAGGCCGAAGCGGCGCGTGAATGGCCGCCGGAAGAACCTTGGGAATTCCGAGAAACCGGCCTTGATATTGAGGCCGACTGAAGCCCTCATGTGTCAGCCGGTTAACGCAACGAGAAAGTCAATTGAGGGAGTCGCACATGAGGCTGAGCGTGGCGAGGGTGGCCGCAAGGCTACGGGACATGACAGTCCCCGAACTCCGCGAGAAATATCAGGAGGTCTTCGGCGAGGAGTGTCGCTTGCGCCACAAGGACTTCATCCGCAAGCAAATCCTGTGGCGGCTTCAGGCGAATGGCGACGGCGACTTGTCCGAGCGGGCACGACGCAGGGCGCAGGAACTGGCCGACGATGCCGACCTCCGGCTCGTGCCGCCGTCGGCGCCTCGAGACTCAGCCGCTCGCACGCGAACCATCATCCGGGAGTTCACCGCGGGTCACGACCAAGCCATGCCTCTGCCGGGCACAATCCTGACGCGGAAATACAAGGGCCGGACAGTCCAGGTGATGGTGCTGGATAAGGGCTTCGACTACGAGGGCCGCGTCTACCGTTCGCTGACAGCCGTGGCGGAGGCGGTCACCGGTACGCACTGGAACGGGCTTGCCTTCTTCGGGCTCCGCGACAATGGAGGTAAGTATTGACGAGAAAGACCAGGCAAGAGCGCAAGGCGAAACAGCGCATCCGTTGCGCGATCTACACCCGAAAGAGCACCGAGGAGGGGCTGGACCAGGAGTTCAACTCACTGGACGCGCAGCGCGAGGCAGGAGAGGCCTTCGTAGAGAGCCAGCGGCATGAGGGCTGGGTTTGCCTGCCCGACCGGTACGACGACGGCGGCTTCTCCGGCGGCAACATGGACCGCCCGGCGCTGAAGCGTCTCCTGGCCGACGTGGAGGCCGGCAAGATCGAGTGCATCGTGGTCTACAAGGTGGACCGCCTGAGCCGGTCGCTCCTCGACTTCGCCCGCATCATGGAGACGCTCGACAAGCAGCACGTCTCCTTCGTCTCGGTCACGCAGCAATTCAACACGACGCATTCCATGGGCCGGCTCACCTTGAATATTCTCCTGTCCTTCGCCCAGTTCGAGCGCGAGATCATCGCAGAGCGCACCAGCGACAAGATGTCCGCCGCGCGCCGCAAAGGCAGATGGGTCGGGGGCAGGCCCGTTCTCGGATACGACATCGCCCCGGAAGGCGGTCGGTTGGTCGTCAACGAGGGCGAGGCGGCGCGAATCCGGGCCATCTTCGAGATCTACATCGAACGTCAATCGCTCATCGCCACGGTCAAGGAGTTGAACCGGCGCGGCTGGACGACCAAGCGCTGGATCACGCGCAAGGGCCGTGAGAGCGGCGGCAGGCCGTTCACCAAGGACACACTGTTCCGCCTGCTCACGAATCCCATCTACCTCGGGAAGGTCCGACACAAGGGCAACCTGTACGAGGGCGCGCACGACGCCGTCGTCAACGAGGTGATCTGGCTGCGCGCGGGCGAACTCCTGAGGCGCAACGGCCGCACCGGCGGGAAGACCGTTCGCAACAAATACGGCGCCCTGCTGAAAGGCATCCTGTACTGCGAACCGTGCGGCGCGGCCATGGTGCACGCCTACACCAGCCGAGGGACGAAGCGCTACCGGTACTACGTCTGCGGCCGCGCCCAGAAACAGGGATGGGATTCGTGTCCCACCAAGTCGCTGCCGGCCGGCGAGATCGAGCGGTTCGTCGTCGACCGCATCCGTTGTATCGGGAGTGACCCCCAGTTGGCGGCCGAGGCGTTCAAGCAGGCACAGGAGGAGAACCGAAGACGACTCGCCGAACTCGAACGCGAGAAGCGAGGCCTTGAGGCTGACTTGAAGCGGTACGCCACGCGCGTGCGCAGGCTGATCAAGGAGATCGGCCCGGGTGCGAGTGCGAACTCGCCCCAGACCGCGGAACTTGCCAGCCTACAGGAACGCATGCGCCTGGCCGAGCAGCGAGCCACGGAAGTGCGCAACGAGATCATCGCCAAGGGCATGGAGTTGGTGGACCAGCGGGAACTCGCTGCGGCGTTGTCGATCTTCGATCCCGTATGGGAATCGCTGTCGCCGCGAGAGCAGGCGAGGGTCATGCAACTCCTCGTCGAGCGCGTCGGCTATGACGGACGCAACGGTACTATGTCGATCACCTTCCGCAACTCCGGCATCAAGACGCTTACCCAGGAACTCGAAGAAGAGCGCGAGGAAGAGGAAACGTGAGTTCGGACTTCGCCCTGCGGGAACAGAACAGTCATGGCTTCACAGTCGAATGCAAGGTCCACTTCCGCAAGGGTCGCTGTGGCCGCAAGAGACTCCGTCGAGGCGAGCGCCCGAGGCCGAGGCCTGTTCCGCCGGGCACCATCCCGCGGGTATCGAGGCTCATGGCCCTGGCCATCCGTTTCCAGCGGCTGATAGACGAAGGCGCCGTCCAGGACTATGCCGACCTCGCCCGCCTCGGCCAGGTCACCCGCGCCCGCGTCACGCAGATCATGAACCTCATCCATCTCGCCCCGGATATCCAGGAGGAGATTCTATTCCTGCCCCGCACCCTCAAAGGCCACGACCCCATCACCGAGCGCAAGCTCCGCTCCATCACCGCCGAGCCGGATTGGGAGAAGCAACGTCGGATGTGGCGAAGTCTCAAAGAAACCGAACATCTGACCTGACTTCGCCCTGATTCTCAGCATCCACCGCCCGTCACGCGGGCTTCATGAGACGCCGCCGTCTCCCTGCTCAACCTTTGACGCCCACAGCAGTTGCGCACCTCAAGCTAATTTCCTGTTTGACCTGATAGAATGCAGGGAATATAATGTCCGCGACGTACGCCCCTAGGCGATGTGGCGACGGCCCTTGTGGATGAAGGGAACGGTCGATGAGTGAGAGATCGAAGCGCCCGGGCAGGCCGCGTGCGACAGGCGTTACGAAGCATCAGCAGAGGACGCTGAGGGAGATCGCCAGGTTCATCTCGGTCCACGGGTATCCGCCGACGATGCAGGAACTCGCGAAGGTCCTCGGCATCTCCCACGCGAGCGCGCACGAGCAGGTCAGTCAACTCGTGCGCAAGGGATACCTCAAACGCGAACCCAGAAAAGCGCGCGGTCTCACGCTTATCCGGCAGCGCAACAACGAAGTCGCCGATCTTGTGGCGGTTCCCATCGTCGGGCGCGTGGCCGCCGGCTGGCCGATCCTCGCCGAGGAGAACATCATCGGCGAGGTGCTTGTGGAAGGCAGGGTCGCTTCACGCGGCCGCTGCTTCGCCCTCGAGATCGACGGCGACAGCATGGTCGAGGCCGGTATCCGAGAGGGCGACATCGTCATCGTGCGCCAGCAGCCCATAGCCGAGAACGGGGACATCGTGGTGGCCCTTCTCGGCGACGAGGCGACGGTGAAGCGTCTCTGCATCCGCGAGGAGAAGATCGAGCTCAGACCGGAGAACCCGAAGCATCGACCGATCCCCATCGGCCCCGACGACGGTCTGCGCATCCTGGGGAAGGTGGTGGCCACGAGACGGAAGCCGCCGAAACAGCGCTTCGCAGGGACAAGAGAGTAATCCGGTGAACCTCTTCCATGACTGCGAGCCGCAAGGACCGCGACATGCGAGATGATGATCTCAAGATCGACGAAATCGGGTACTGGTCGGAGGTAAAGCTCGACATCGTGAGGAAGTATGCCAAGGCCTACTCCACGATTCTCGCGACCAAGAAGCTGTCCCACGTCTACATCGACGGCTTCGCAGGGTCCGGCGTTCATGTGGCGCGCAGTACCGGCGAATTCGTTCCGGGCAGCCCGCTCAACGCTCTGCTGATCGAGCCGGAGTTCGACGACTTCTACTTGGTGGACCTTGACGGAAACAAGGTTGACCACCTGCGAGAACTCGTTGGGGACCGTTCCAACGTCCACATCTTCTGCGGGGACTGCAATGGCGTTCTTCTCAGAGACGTGTTTCCGCATGTGCGGTACAA
>JAGHCE010000035.1 GCA_021160625.1 Planctomycetota bacterium
CAGGATCACATCACGGCTACCCTCAAGAAGGCCATCGAGAGCGGCCGCGTCTCACAGGCCTACATCTTCGCCGGCACAAGAGGCACCGGCAAGACCACAATGGCCCGCATCTTTGCCAAGGCCCTCAACTGCGTCAACGGCCCTACACCCACCCCCTGCAACGAGTGCGAGATATGCAAGTCGGTTGACACCGGCGAGGACGTCGATGTAATCGAGATCGACGGCGCGAGCCACAACCTGGTCGACGACATCCGCGAGCTTCGCGCCAATGCCGCCTATCGCCCCGCGCGCGCGCGCTTCAAGATTTACTACATCGACGAGGTCCATATGCTTACGGCTTCGGCCTTCAACGCGCTGCTGAAAACGCTCGAAGAGCCGCCCTCGCACGTGAAGTTCATCTTCGCCACGACAGAGCCGCACAAGATACCGCTTACCATCCAGTCGCGCTGCCAGCGCTTTGATTTCCGCAATATCCCTGCGGCCGACATCCTGGCGCGCTTAGAGTCGATTTGCGGTAAGGAGGGCATCGAGGCCGAGGACGGGGCACTCTCGCTCGTGGCGCGGCTGGCGGCCGGCAGTATGCGCGACGCGGAGAGCCTGCTTGACCAGATAGTATCGTTTTCCGGTGGGAACATCAGCCGCCAGGGGGTCGAGGAGGTCCTCGGCATCGTGCCGACGGAGGCGTTCTCGGCGCTTTTCGGGGCGCTTGTTACGGGTGACACGGCGGCGGCGCTTGAAGGGGTTGAGAGCGTCCTTTCGGGCGGGACCGCCGCGCGGCAGTTTATCGCGGAGTTCGTCGATTATCTTCGCGACGTGCTTGTGGCCTCCGAATGCGGCGCCGACTCGCCGCTTCTGGTAAGAAGCGCCGCCGAGCGCGAGCTCCTCCAGGCGGACGCGCCACGGTGGAGCGAGGAGGCGCTTGTCTACGCGATGCAGCTTCTCTCGGAAACGTATGCCAGGATGGCACGGCTTTCCCAACCGCGCGGGATGCTCGACGTCTCGATAGTGAAGCTCTCGCACGCTGACGACTTTGTTCGCCTGAAGGGTTTTCTCTCGGATCTGAGGTCGGGGCGTGTTTCCGAGAAGCCTCACAAGGCGGCGGAGGCAACGTTGCCCTTCGAGCCGCCGGCGGGTGTTCCGAGCGGCGGGCGTGCCGCGGGCGTTCCCGACGGGGTCATGGCGGCGGTTATGGAGGAAGCCAAGGCGAGGGGGAACCTCGTGGCATCTACGCTCCAGCAGCACGCCTCGTTCGGCCTTGACGGGGATGTCCTGAAGGTTTCTCTACCTGCCAGGTTCAACATCCAGAAGGCGCACATTGAGAAGGCAGACGTGCGCCTGGCCCTTGAAACGGCGGCATCGAAGGCCCTTGGGCGTTCCGTGCGCCTCGATGTGGTCTGCGAGAACAGGCCCGATGCCTCGACAGGCGGCCGGAAGCCCCCCGGCAAGGGTGGTCTGCGCCAGAAGGCGTTGGCGGACCCCGCCGTCAGGAACGTATTGGAAACCTTCGGCGGAAGCCTCATCGACGTGGAGGAGTAGCCCATGTTCGGCTCAATCGGCAACCTGGGAGATATGGCCCGGCTTTTCAAGGACGCCGGCAAACTCAAGGAACGTATGGAGGTCCTGCAGGAGCAACTGGGGGACACGGTTGTGGAAGGCTCGGCCGGAGGCGGGATGGTGAAGGCCAGGGCCAACGGCCGGCAGGAGATCGTTTCGGTTGAGATCGACAAGGAGATTGCGACGTCGGCGGACACCGAAATGCTGCAGGATCTCGTCGTGGCGGCCTGTAACGCTGCCCTTGAACGGTCGAAGGAAATGCTAAGCGGAGAGTTTGCAAAGCTCACCGGCGGCCTCGGCATCAATATTCCGGGTATAATGTAGAGTATAATGTAGTAAGAGCCCCTGAAAGCGGCACAGCGTTTGGAGCCGGAAGATGTCCGGAAAACTTGAGAGTCTGGATCGCTTGGTCGAAGAGTTCAAGAAACTCCCCGGCATCGGCAGGAGGACGGCCGAGAGGCTGGCGTATCACATTCTGCGCACGCCGAAAGAGGATGCCATGGCCCTTGCGTATGCGGTGCGCGACGTGAAAAAAAATATGCGCCAGTGCCGCGAATGCTTCAACCTCACCGAGCAGGAGGTCTGCTCCATATGTGCGGATTCCAGGCGCGACAGGGGAGTAATCTGCGTGGTCGAGCAGCCCAGGGACGTGTGGGCGATTGAAAAGACGGGCACCTACGACGGCCTCTATCACGTGCTTCTGGGACGCCTCGCGCCGCTGGAGGATATGGGGCCTGATGACCTGACGGTTAACGAACTCGTCGAACGGGTATCGCGCATCGGCGCAAGGGAGGTCATAATCGCGACCAACCCGAACCTGGAAGGGGACGGCACGGCCGCCTACGTCAGGGAGCGCCTTGCGACGACGAGCGTGAAGGTCACCAGGATCGCCCGCGGCATACCCGCGGGGTCGAGCATTGAATATTCAAGCACGAACATTCTGCAGGACGCCCTGGCCGAAAGACGCAATATGTAAGTGCGCCGCACGGAGGACCGCGAGAAATGCCGCCGGACATTCGGCTTGATATGGGGGTACACCAGAGGCTCGAGCAGCGTCTCAAGCTTGCGCCCCAGGTAATCCAGTCCATAGAGATACTCCAGCTGCCCGCGCTGGCGCTGGAGGAGCTTGTTCAGCAGGAGATGGCCGACAACCCCGTCCTTGAGCTCAAAGACCCCCCACCGGCCGACGAGACCGCCGAGGCGCAGCCGTCGGCTTCCGAGGCGGAGGAGGAAGACCCCGTCCAGCGTGAGATAGACGAGGAGTGGCGGGAGTTCTCCGGCGAAAGGACGCCCGCTGCGGCCAGGAGCGCCTCCGATCGCAAGCAGGAGGCGATGCTCAACACCGCCGCACCCTCGGCCAGCCTTCAGGAGTTTCTCCTGACGCAGTTCCACCTCCTCGCAGTTGCGGCGTCCGTAGGTGAGGCGGGTACTGACATCATTCTCAACCTCGATGAGAACGGCTACCTGCGGGTGCCCCTTGAGGAACTTGCCTCGGCTTCTGACGGCCGTTACGCCGTCGAGGACGCCGAAGAGGCCCTCGGATACGTCCAGGCGCTTGACCCTCCAGGCGTTGGCGCCCGGGACTTAAGGGAGTGTCTGCTGCTGCAGTTGCCGCAGGACGGTCAGGAGCTCGTCAGGAAACTCATTGCCGACCACCTCGAGGATATCGAGCGCAACCGCCTCCCGAAGATGGCGCGAGCAACCGGCGGGCGAATCGAGGAGATCAAGGAGGCGATAGAGTACATATCGCACTTGAACCCCCGCCCGGGCAGCGTTTTCTCAGGGCGCAGCGTCCCCAGGATAGTGCCCGACCTGGTCGTGGAGTACACCGATAAGGGCTACGAGGTCCGCCTGGAGGACAGCCGTATCCCGTACCTCGGTATTTCCGCGCTCTACCAGCAGCTGGCCTCATCGAGCGACGCCGGCACAGCGGCGAAGGAATACCTCAGGGACAAGATTCGCGCCGCCCACTGGCTCATCGACGCAATCGAGCAGAGAAAGGCCACCCTCTACAAGATCAGCCGTGCCATAATCGATTTCCAGAAGGGTTTTCTGGACTACGGCCTTTCCCACCTGAAGCCCCTCAGGATGCAGGAGATCGCCGACCACGTCGGCGTTCATGTCTCCACCGTCAGTCGCGCAATCGCTTCGAAATACATCCAGACCCCACGGGGGATATTCGCGCTGAAGTATTTTTTCACCGGAGGGCCGTCCGGCACCAACGGCGAAGGTGAGACGTGGCGTACGGTTCAGCAGGCGATCAAGGACCTTGTGGACCAGGAGGACAAGTCCCGGCCGTTCTCGGACGACCAGATCGCCGCCAAACTCCACGACAAGGGGTATCCGGTGGCCAGGCGGACCGTGACGAAGTACCGCAAGGCCCTCGCAATCCCGTCGAGCCGCCGGAGAAGAGACTACTGACATTTTGGGCAATTGTTCCCTTTTTTTCTTTTGACATAAGAATAGCCTTCGCTACACTGCACCTTCGGTCGGAGGCTCTTCGGCTGGTGCCGCAACATAGACCGGAAGGAGGACAGCGGATGCTCAGACGTGTTGTCGTGCTTTTTGTGCTGGTGGCGATGTTGGGTGTTTTCGTCGGCTGTACCTACAACTACAGCAATGTCGGCCCCACTGCGGGCGTGCGGCGTCTTGCCATTGCCGGCGAGAATATGCGGCTTGTCGGCGAGGATATCGACTGGCTGCTGGGTATTCAGGATTATCCAACCAGCGGCAGGTATCATCACTGATTCTTGGCCGCCCGGAAGGAGTCTGATGATATTCTTTCGGAAACCGCGGATGTCCTGGGCGGTAGCTACGCAGCATTTTCCGGGCCTCTCGGATAACTGAGGGGCCCTTTTTTACAGGCCCGCATTTCGGCCGGGGGCACCCGTGAATCTTGAGACAAGCCTCCCTCCTCTCAAGCTCTCCAACCCGCTCATTATGGCCAGCGGCACCTTCGGGTATGGCTGGGAGTTGAGCGATTTCCTCGACTATACTCAGCTCGGCGGCGTAATTGTAAAAACCGTGACGCCGCAGCCCCGCAAAGGCAATGCCCCTCCCCGCACTGCGGAAACCGCCTGCGGCGTTTTGAACTCGATCGGTTTGCCCAACGGCGGCATCGAAGAGTTTCTGCGTGTCGGGCTGCCGTTTCTCCGTAATCTTCCGACCTGCCGGATTGTCAGCATCTCCGGCGAGAGCCCCGCTGAGTTTGCCGAGCTCGCCGGAGATGCTGACAATCCGGCAGGTCGGAAGATTACGGAGAAACGGCAGCCCGACACGCAGAAACTCTTCGATGCCGCCGTTGGGCAAACCGATCGAGTTCAAAACGC
>JAGHCE010000165.1 GCA_021160625.1 Planctomycetota bacterium
GGAATATGATTTGCACGGCGGGGCAAGACCCGCCGCGGCACACATATCACCCGTAGGGGCGCCGCTTGCCGCGCCCGCGGAAGGTCAGATGATTGCCTCGGGCAACGCCCGTAGCCCACACAGCAGAAAGGGGGCGAAGCCCTCCCCCACAGCAAAAAGGGGGCGAAGCCCTCCACTGGTGGGCAAGCCACCAGTGCCACATATAGCAAAGAGAGGTCGAAGACCTTCTCGCTACGAGAGCACCTTGCCGGCCATTGCCCGGTACCCGAGATGCATAAACAGGTGGTCGGCCAGGATTATGGCCGTGAATGCCTCGGCAACGGGCCACACGCGCGAGACTATTGTCGGGTCGCGGCGTGTCACGGCCGCGAGGTCGGTGTTCTCCAGCGAGACCTTGTCTATGGTTTTCTGCGGCTTGGCGATTGTCGGCGTGGGTTTGACCGCCAGGCGCGCCACGATGGGCTGGCCGGTGGTAACCCCACCCGTCACGCCGCCGTTATTGTTTGACGTGAAGACGACCTTGCCGTCTTTGACCCGCATCTGGTCGTTGTTCTGGGAACCCGTCATATCCTTGACGGCGTACCCGGCGCCGACCTCCACGGCCTTGACCGTGCCTATGGAAAGCATCCGTCCGAGCTCGCCGTCGAGCTTGCGAAAGACCGGCTCGCCCATCCCCGCCGGGACACCCGTGGCCACCACCTCCACGAGACCACCGGCGGAATCTCCGTCGTCCTTGATGGCGATTATGCTTTCGTACATCGCGTCCGCGGCGGCCAGGTCCGGGCAGTTGATGAGCGGATGCAGACCGTCCGCGCGAAGGGCCTCGGTGTCGATAGGCTTCCACTTGATGTCGGGAATCATCTTCTCAACCTCGGCGAGGACGGCCACCTTTTCCAGGAAGCGCATCTCGGAATTGATCCTGCCGGAGCGGAAAACGAGTTCGAAGATGGGGTCGTTGTCGCGCCGCATCTTCCGGTATTTCTCGCAGTGCGCCTTAGCCTGGTCGTGCGAAACGTCGGGAGCGGCCACGCCGCCTGCTTGTTTGACGTAGGCGAAAACGTCGATCCCGTGCGCCGCCAGCACCCGCTTCGCCACGGCGCCTGCCGCCACGATCGTCGCCGTGTAGCGCCCGCTGAAAAAGCCCGCCCCTATCGCATCGTCATTCTCGCCGTACTTCTGGTACGACGCGTACGAGGCGTGTCCGGGGCGCGGCGTGCGGTTGGTGACCTGGTACTGCTCGATGTGCTCGAAGTGCCGGTCGAGGTTGGGTATCAGGACGACCAGCGGCGTACCGTTCGTGTGGCCCTTGTTGGAAAAGCCGGGCATCGTGTCCGCCGCGTTGACGCCGCTGTAGATAATTGGTATGTCGGGCTCGCGCCGAGGCGACGAAAGCTCGCCCTGGCCGGGCTTTCTAAGCAACAGGTCGCCGTAAATGTCGGCCTCTGAAAAACACAGCCCCGGCGGAACGCCCTGGATGTGCGTCGTGAGACCCCCCTGGTAAGAGCCTCCCGCCACCGTCACCTGGAAATTGGCGCCATAAGTGCAGCCAAGCATTCAGACCTCCCCGTCAGTGAGCATCCTCTTCTTCGACAACAATCCGCGCCCCGAGGCTCTCCATCAGCCCGAAGAACTCCGGGAACGTAACGTCAACCGCCTCCGCGCCGTCAATTGCGGTCTCGCCCTCGGCGGCCGTCGCCGCCACCGCCAGCGCCATAACGACGCGGTGGTCGCCGTGGCCGTCGAGCTCGGCGCCGCGAAGCGCCGATTCCTCCACGACCAAACCGTCAGGCAGCTGCCTCGTCACCGCGCCCATCTTGGCGAGCTCGGCTGCCATAACCGCTATCCGGTCGGTCTCCTTGATGCGCGCCTGCGGCACGTTGGCAAGCGTGGTCCGCCCCTCGGCTAAGCACCCCAGCACCGCCATCATCGGCAGAGCGTCGGGCGTAGCGTTCAAATCGAGTTCGACTCCCTGGAGCTCGGAGCCCTTGACGGATATCCCGTCTTCGCGGATGCTTACCCGCGCGCCCATCCGCTCCACGTACTCCACTACCGCCTTGTCGCCCTGGGGGTCGTCCATATCGAGGCCCTCAAGGGTTACCTCGTTTCCCCCGATTGCGCCTGCCGCCAGAAAGAACGTCGCCGAGGAAAAGTCCGCCGCAATGCGCCGGTCGAACGGCTCGAACTCCTGGCCGCCGGGAATCTCGAATTCTTTGAAGTCATCGGCATACTGAAGCCCAATACCGGTCGATTCGAGCCAGTCGAGCGTCATCCGAATATAAGGCGCCTCATTTAGGACCGGCACCAGGATGCGCGTGTTCCCATCGGCCATCGGGCTGTTTACAAGCAGGCTCGACAGGAACTGCGACGTAACGGCCTCTATGGAAGTCTCGCCGCCACGCAGGCGGCCGCGGACCTCAAACGGCGCGCAGCCGTTGCCGGGCGCCGACTTCACCGACGCGCCGAGGTCGTTTAGCGATTCGACAAGCCCCCCTGCAGGGCGCCGCCGTATCTGTTCGTCGCCGGTCAGCGTCGCGCTGCCGTGACGCATCAGCGCAAATGACCCCAGCACCATCCGGAGCGTCGTGCCGGAATTACCGACGTCAACCGTGCTCGCCGGCTCCTTCACCTCGCCGCCGGTCCCCGTGACCTCCCAGAGCCCC
>JAGHCE010000124.1 GCA_021160625.1 Planctomycetota bacterium
GACGAGGGCGAGGCCGCACTCACGTCGCTTGAGGCCGTGTGGGAAAAAACGCGCCTTCCGCAGGATATGTCCCTTTTCGACACGCCGGAAACCAAATACCGCCACGACTTCAAGAACTATACCCACCTCGCCTGCAGGACAAAGGACCTTTCGTATCATCTCTTCGTAGAGCGGCGCTCTGGCGCGCGCGAGCTGGCGGCCGAGATTAGGAAAGGCTCACAAGAACTCGCCAAGGCAAAAGCATGGCCCTGGTAGGGGGGGTCTTCGCCCCCTCTTTGCTACGGGGGCCACGGACGTTGTCCGTGGCAGTCAACTGACCTTCCGCGGGCCAGGCTCCCCTCGCCCCTACGGGTGCTGTGTGTGCCACGGCGGGTCTTGCCCCGCCGTGCGGATCATATTCCGCGTGCGCTAAAGCGCACCCTACGCAACAATGTGGCACTGGTGGCTTGTCTTGTAGGGCGCGCCTTGGCGCGCGTGGGGGGATATTCAACACTTTTCTGATACGCGGTCCGGTATGTTGTGCCGGGAGTTCCACCGGCTTTTCGGAGCCCCGTAGCTGGCATCTGTTGAATGGGAAACGAGGCCGATGAAGATAACCATCCTTGGAAGTGCGTCCGGGATATCAATGCCCGGCCGCGGCCACGCGTCGGTGGCGCTTGAAAGCGGGTCGGGACTTTACATCTTTGACCTGGGCGAGCCTGCGGGCCGCACGATGCTCGAGATGGGGCTGCCGCTGGAGAATCGTCGCGCCGCCTTCATCTCGCATATGCACTCGGACCATTCCGGCGGCCTCGTCCAGTTCGTAAAGAACCTCCACCTTTACCATAACCACCTCAACTACCTTCCCCAGGTCGACCGCATTACACTGGCCGTTCCCGAAGAGGCCGTCGAGGCGGTGAAGGCCTGGATGGCGGCCTGCTATATGTTCCCGGAGCGCCTTGATGTGCGGGTGGACTATGCGGCAGTCACCACGGGGCGCGTGTACGAGGACGAGAACGTCACCGTGGATGCCTCGCCTACGGGGCATCTGGCCGCCAACTACAAGGACTTCATAGGCTCCCACCCGCAGTATCAGGCGGCCAAGTGCCAGGCCTTTTCGTTTACCGTCGCCGCCGAGGGAAAGCGCGTAGTCTACAGCGGCGACCTGGGGGCGATTGAAGACATCCTGCCGGCGGCGCGCGGCGCGGACCTCGTCATTCTGGAGTTCGGGCATATGCTGCCTTTGCGGGAAAACTTGCAGAAACTCGCCGGCCTTGGTATACAAAGGATAGTAGTTACGCACATATTCCCCGATTACAATGACCGGACGGCCGAACTGCAGGGAATCGCCGACGAGGCCCTGCCGGGGCTCGTGACCGTGGCCGAGGACGGCCTCGTCGTGACCATCCCAAGCGCGGCCCCGGTCTAAGGGAGGTGCCGTATGGAAACTGCATACTTGAAGGTATGGGTAAGCGTCGGTAAGGAGAAGGTGGTCGTGGAGGCCCTGAGGTCGCTCCCGGGCGTGCTGCGCGCGGACCTTACCACCGGCGAGCAGGACATTATCGCACTCATCGAGGCTGCCGATTACCCCGGCATCGTCGAGGCGCTCCTGACGAAGGTGCGCGCCGTCGAGGGCGTCGACAGGACGGTAACGAACCTCGTCCTCGACTAAGGCTGAGAAGTCCGGCCGGTCCAGCAGTAGGTGCAGAGCTTCTCCGGGGGCAGGCCGATGGCTTTTATCATATCGCCGAGCTCGAGGTAGGCCAGGGTCGTCGCACCGAGGTCCCGGCGTATCCATTCCACCATCTCGGCATATTCCCTGGAACCGGCTTCGGTATATGCCGAGACGTCCTCGATGTCCTTTCCTTCCAGGGCGCGGATGGCACGGCGCGCAGCCAGTTCCTCTTCGGACCGGGTGGACAGCACGTATGGGCAGTGGAACATAAGCGGCGGGCAGGCGGGGCGCACGTGGACTTCGGCCGCGCCGTTGTCCCACAGCTTCTTCATAGTCAGGTTTTTGAGCTGTGTCCCCCGCACTATGGAGTCCTCGCAGAGCACGATCCGCTGGCCCTTTATGACGTCGCGCACCGGGATGAGCTTCATTTTCGCAACGAGGTCTCTTACATCCTGGGAAGGGGGCGTGTACGAACGGCCGTAGCCGGGAGTGTATTTCACCAGCGGCCGCCTGAAAGGCAGCCCCGAATGCATCGCGTAACCGATGGCATGGGCGGTTCCGCTGTCCGGGACACCGGCCACCAAGTCGGCCTCAACCGTGTCCCTCTCGGCCAAGCGCCCTCCGCAGCGCTCCCTGGCGGCCTCCACGGAAATCCCCTCGTAGGAAGACGCCGGATAGCCGGTGTAAATCCAGAGAAAAGCACAAATCCTGCACTCGTCGCGCCCCTCGACAACGGTCTCCACCTCGCCGGGCGTCAGCCGCGCGACCTCCCCCGGTGCGAGGTACCCGGTAACCTCGAAGCCCAGGTTCGTGAAGGCGCAGGACTCGCTTGCCACGGCCATCGCCCCGTCCGCGGAGCCCACGACGAGCGGGGACCGCCCGTGGGCGTCGCGCGCCGCGTAAATCCCCTCCCTCGTCAGCAGCAACATAGTTACAGAGCCCTCGATTCGCGCGAAGACCTTCCGGATGCCGTCCGGGATGGATTTGCCCGATGCGATCATCTTGGCCACGAGTTCGGTCGGGTTAATCCGGCCGCGTGCGACCTCGCTGAAGGACTGCCCCTCGCTGCGCATTTCGGCGGCCAGATTGTCCTTGTTGTTGACGAGCCCCGACGTGACGATGGCGAAGTCACCCACGCGCGAGGAGACGAGAAACGGCTGCGTGTTCGAGTCGCTGATGACGCCTATGCCGGCGTTGCCCGACATATCCCCCATATCCTCGGCGAAGCGGGACTTGAACTGCGTGTCCGCGATGGAATGAATCCTGTGCCGGAAAAAGTCCCCCAGCACCGCAAGCCCCGCAACCTCGGTCCCCAGGTGCGCGTGGTAATCGGTGCCGTAAAAAAGCGTCTTCGTACAGTTCTGCCGGGACACTACGCCAAACAACCCGCTCATATCGCCTCCTTGGGATTTCTCGGGAACTCGCGTGCGCCAAAGCCCCTCCTGCACGGCTCAAAAACCCTCTGTGACACCTCGCCGGCCGGACAGGAAAGATATGGGCGGATTGTAGCCGGGCGCCGATGCGTTTTCAAGCACCTCCTCGGCGGCCGGCTTTTCGCGCGGCGATGAGGAAGCCGTTGGCCCGAACCCCGGCGAAGCGTTTGGACTGGAGTTCACCGTTTCGAGTGTCGTTTAGGTAAGCGATGCGCATCACGTCGAAGCCGGTCTTCTCGAGCAGCCGGCGGATTTCACGCAGGGAGAAGATGTGGAGGTACATATTCTCTATGCCTCGGTAGTACTCCATAATACGGTCGCCAACTTCGAGGCCCTTGAAAAGGGGGTTCCAGAGATACGTCTTCGCCAGCCAGGACCGGCCCCAGGGGGTCAACAGATTGTGGAGGCGGTTGTGGACGTGGAGGACGAGGTTGCCGCCGGAGGCCAACACCCGGTTCACCTCGGTGAGGAAGGCGGCGCGGGCCGGGGCCTTCGGGATGAGGCCGATCGTCGAAAACATACAGATCACGTGGTTGAAAGCAGCGCTCTGAAACGGAAGCGGCTCGGTCATATCGGCCTGAACGAGCGAGATGGACATACCGGCGCGTTCGAGCTTCGCGAGCGTCATATCAACCATATGCACGGAGAGGTCCATTCCAACGCAGTCGAGGCCGCACAGGGCGAGCTCCATGACGTGGCGGCCGGTGCCGCAGCCGATGTCAAGCAGGCGCCCCTCACCCGGCAGCACCTCCTTCAAGAACCGGGTGTCGAAGTCCATCAGCGGCGTATTCTCGTAATGGAGATCGTATGCCAAGGCTATCGCGGGGGAGTCGACGTACTCCTGTATGGAGTCCGTTATGGTCGAGCTCGGGTGTTTCTTCATCGGCGTTTTCCCGGAGAGCGGGGGATAACCGGAGGCAGCGAAATTCGCTTGACTGTCGCTATAAGGCCCATAAAATAACCGTTTTCCCGCACCGGTTCAAGGTGCAAATCCGTTTCGGCACGTATATAGGGGCTTAGAAAGGAGCATTCGATGGGGGTCAAGGTTGGGATTAACGGTTTCGGCCGCATAGGAAGGCTGGTTTTCCAGGTTATGATGAAGCGCGACGATTTCGACGTCGTGCACATAAATGACATAACCGACGCAAAGACGCTGGCGCATCTGCTCAAGTATGACTCCGCGCATGGCAAGTATCCCGGCGACGTGTCGGTTGAAGGCGATGCGATAGTGGTCGATGGCACGAAGATACCGGTTTCGGCCGAGCGCGACCCGGCCAAGCTCCCGTGGGCCGAGCTCGGCATCGACTTTGTGGTGGAATCCACCGGCGTTTTCCGCACGAAAGAGCTAATTTCGAAGCACCTCGAAGCCGGCGCGAAGAAGGTTCTGCTGACGGTTCCGGCCAAGGATGAAATCGACGCCACGATCGTCTTGGGTGTCAACCCCGGTGACCTGAAGGCCGGCGACAAGATTATCTCCAACGCCTCCTGCACCACCAACTGTCTCGCGCCGATGGTGAAGGTCCTGAACGACAGCTTCGGCATCGAGAAGGGCATTATGACGACCATCCACGCCTACACGAGCGACCAGAAGCTCCAGGACCTGCCGCACACGGATCTCAGGCGCGCGAGGGCCGCCGCGGTCAATATCATCCCGACCACCACCGGCGCCGCGAAGGCCGTCAGCAAGGTTATCCCCGAGCTCGACGGCAAGCTCGACGGGATGGCGATGCGTGTTCCGGTCGTCGACGGGTCGATTACGGACTTCGTAGCGGTTCTGAAGAAGAACACCACCGCAGAGGAAATAAACGCAGCGATGAAGGCGGCTTCCCAGGGCGCGCTCAAGGGCATCCTCCAATACAACGAGGAGCCGCTGGTTTCCACCGATATCGTCGACAACAACCACTCCTGTGTCTTCGATGCGCCCTTGACAAAGGTGCTGGGCGGGAACCTCGTAAAAGTCATCGGATGGTACGACAACGAGTGGGGCTATTCCAACAGGGTTGTGGACCTTATGGCTTTTGCGGTGTCCGTATAGTCAGAGCAAACGACGCGGCCGGGAAGGGGAGGCCTTTCCCGGCCGTCTCTCTTGAGGTTTCCGATATATCTGTCGGCCGGTCGGCGGCCGGCCGTGAAAGGCTTCTTTGAGCCGGTGAGGGCCTGGGAAAGCGAGGGCACAAATGGCGAAACGCACACTCAGGGACATTGACGTAAAGGGCAAGCGCGTTCTTATGCGCGTGGATTTCAACGTGCCGCTTTCCGACGGCGAGATCGCAGACAACACACGGATTCAAGCCGCGCTGCCCAGCATACAGTACGTTCTCGACAACGGCGGGAGCCTCGTCCTTATGAGCCACCTGGGCCGTCCCAAGGGCAAGGTGGTCGAGGACCTTCGAATGGCTCCGGTGGCCGCTCGGCTCGCGAAACTCCTCGGCAGGCCCGTCAAGAGCACAACTGACTGCATCGGCCCGCAAGCCGAGGCCGCCGCCGCGGCCCTGGTACCCGGCAACGTCCTGCTCCTGGAGAACCTGCGGTTTCACCCGGAAGAAAAAGCCGGCGACGACGAATTCGCAAAAAAGCTCGCCCGGCTCGGCGATGTCTACATCAACGACGCGTTCGGAACGGCCCACCGCGCACACGCCTCGGTCTCCGGCGTCCCGAAGTATCTCGACGCTGCGGCGGGGTTTCTGCTTGAAAAGGAAGTCCAGTACCTCGGCGATATGCTGGCCGCGCCCGAACGCCCGTTTGTGGCGATCCTGGGCGGCGCGAAAGTTTCCGACAAGGTCACCGTCATCGAGAGCCTGCTCGACAAGGTGGACTCGCTGCTTATCGGCGGCGCGATGACCTACACCTTTATGCGCGCCAAGGGCCTGACGACGGGCAAGTCACTCGTGGAACAGGAGCGTATCGACCTGGCAAAGGACCTCCTCGCCAAGGGCGGCGACAAGCTCGTGCTCCCGGTCGATCATCTCCTGGCCAGGAAGATTGACGCCACGAGCGAGACGAGAATCGTGGACGGCGAGATACCCGACGGCTGGATGGGCGTGGACATCGGGCCGAGGACGTGCGCGCTTTACGCCGAAAAAATAGATTCCGCAAAGACCGTGGTGTGGAACGGGCCGGTGGGGATTTTCGAGATCGAGCCTTTTTCCGCCGGGACGGCGGCCGTTGCCGAGGCCATTGCCGAAAGCGGTGCGGTCTCGATCATCGGCGGGGGCGATTCTGCGGCGGCGGTCAAGACGTTCGGCCTGACGGACAAAATGACGCACGTTTCCACGGGAGGCGGTGCGAGCCTTGAGTTCCTCGAGGGAAAAACGCTTCCCGGCGTTGGGGCCATTCCCGACAAGTAGGAGAGGGCCTTGGTCAAGGTATCGGCCAGCATACTGTCGGCGGACTTCGCGCGCATAGCCGAGGAGATCGCCGAGGTTGAGGCCGCCGGCGTGGACAGCCTGCATATCGACGTGATGGACGGCCACTACGTACCCAACATCACGATGGGCCCGGCGGTGGTGCGCGGCATCACGTCCGTCGCCACGGTGCCGTGCGAGGCTCACCTGATGATAACGGACCCAGGCAAGTACGCGCCGGAGTTCGTTAGGGCGGGCGTTTCGGCGATATCGTTTCACCCGGAAGTCACTCGTGACCCTTTCGGGACGCTTTCACAAATCAGGGACCTCGGCGTCGCCGCGGGCGTGGCGGTGAATCCCGATTCGGACGTCGCCTCTTTCGGGGAGTTTTTCGCCGCATCGGATTTCGTTGTCGTGATGACGGTGTTTCCAGGCTTTTCGGGGCAGGCATTCATCGAGTCGGCGCTGGAGAACGTGCGGGCCGTGGCACGGGTTTTCGACGGCGATATAGCGGTTGACGGCGGAGTATCGCCCCGGACCGCCGGTCGCGTGGCGGCCGCCGGTGGGAACGTGCTCGTGGCGGCCTCAGCCATATTCAAGCAAACGGACCGCGTCGCTGCTGTGGGCGCCCTGCGGACAGCGGCCGGCTCGGGAGGAAACTGATGGCCTGGAACCTCAGGTTCGGAAGAAAGCGCGACTTGCCGGACGGACTCTGGCTC
>JAGHCE010000118.1 GCA_021160625.1 Planctomycetota bacterium
AGCAAAGAGGGGGCGAAGCCCTCCCCTACTTCAAGCTGACAATCTGGAGCCGGCGGTGAGAATCGAACTCACAACCTTCCGCTTACAAGGCGGAAGCTCTACCGTTGAGCTACGCCGGCCTACGCAGCAGCCCCCACTGGAAAACTGTGAATTCTACCACTGCGCCTTACTGATTCAAGCCTTTTCTCGTTTAGCCGCGCCCTACGCAAGCCACCAGTGCCACATAGCAAAGAGGGGCGAAGGCATCCCCTGGTGGCACATACGAGGCGGTGAGACGGGGCTACTGGGTGTAGGAAGAAGCGATCAGTGTGACGGCGGTTCCGTAGGCGAGGACTTCCGCCGCGTTTTCCATAATCGCCGACGTCGAGAAGCGCGCATTTATGACGGCGTCGGCGCCGAGCGCCTGGGCCTGGGCGGCCATCCGGCCGAGGGCCTCCTCGCGGGCTTCGTCGAGCATCTCGGTGTAGCCGGTAATCTCACCGCCGAATATCTGCGTCACCCGCGCCATTATATCTTTTCCGACGTGCTTGGCCCGTATGGTGTTGCCGCGCACGAGGCCGAGCATCCCGGTTATCTCGTACCCGACCACGAAGTCGGTGTTCACCACGATCATATCCGCTCTCCGTCACTTGCCGTCTGGAGCGACACTCCCCCTGGAGGTCACCGTGCCGGCAACAAGGCTCACATACATGCGCCCATCATCCCCCTTGTAGACCCACTGCTCGGTGCGGCCCCAGCCGCCGGAGCAGGCGTTTATCTCGTCGGGCCTGCCCCTGGCTCTCAGGACATGCTCGCGCGTCATCCCGACAGCCACCGTTCCGCCGGCCGCGAGCTCCTCGAGCACGCGCGCGTGTTCCAGCAGCTCTTTCCTGCCGAACTCCTCCGGGCGCCGCCATTTGCCCTTGTAGTACACGTACCCCATTTCCCGCAGCTTCTCACCGGACTGGCGGTTTGAGGGGTCCAGCAGGAATGCCTCCTTGAAACAGAGCGCCGCCTGGGCCTTGTCGTCGAGAAACAAGAGCACGCGGTTGCCCAGGCGAATCCAGTCGCCGGCGTCATTTTGGTCCATCTGTGATTTCTCGGCCAGGATCGCCTCAATCACGATAACCCTGTAGTCACCGTAGTCGGGATATATCTCCCGGACCTTACGGGCCAGCGAGTAGAGGGCCGCGTAATCGCCGGACGGCACCCTGGCATGCTCGTCGTCGAGCGCCGCGGCCAGGAGATTGCGGTACCTGGCCCCCTCGCCGAATATTTCCTTCGCCTTCTGCGCCAGCGCGTAGTAATCTCGGTGAGGCTGTCTGCCAGCCCTTCGGCTTTCGATCGCAAATCCCTTCTCAAGAAGGTTGGCGGCCAGGGCACTCTCCGGAAGGAGTCCCTGCGCCTTGCGCGCCGCCTCGTAGTATGTCCACGCATTCCGGCGCCCCTCGGCAAGGACGAATGCGTCTATGCCCTTCCTGACGTAGAACTCGTAGAGCGCAGGCTCGTCCAGGAACCCGGCGGCCTTCTGTGCCAGCTGCAGATAAGATTGCCAGTCCTCCGGCCCCAGCACCAGACCCTCCATCTTCAGACCCTTCGAAAAAGCCGCACGGGCCAACGCCCCCAGACGTTCATCGGGGTACTCGCTTGTCCACGACCTGGCCTCCCTGCCGATCTCGTACAGGCTCTCGGGCGTCGCCTGCGGGTCGCCAAGCGTGCCCACGATCTTCGCGACCACCCCCTGCGCCGTCTCAAGGCGGAAAACCTTCACGTACAACCTCTGCGTGTCCTCCATCAGGGCCGTCTCGCCTTCCACCCTCAGCACCGTCTTGTCGCCCACGCCCCTGAAAAGCTCATCGATATCCATTCCGGGGCGGAGGACAAACATCAGCGAACTGTCCCCCAGCGCTAAGTTATTTCCCATCCGGCCCGCATACCGGCCCTCGGTGATGATCCTCGTCCCAGCGGGCAGATTGCCCTCTTTGAGCTCCGAGAGGGATATCCGTCTGGGCTTCGAGACAGCGTACTCCGGCCGCGGGGCTTGTGCCAAAACCGACGGCGTCGCCGGTAGGGGCTCGGCTGCAGGGCTCTCTCCGGCCGGCGCCGGCGGTGTCAGTACGCCGCCGACAACGATTGCTGCCGCGAGACAAGCCGCGCCAATTCGTCGTCCACTTCCCATCCCAGTTCCTTCAACATCTCCACGTCAGTCACGAAAATGCTTTTAGTACTGTCCAGGACCAGCACCCAGTGCCGCCGGGCACCTGTCTGGCCCCTCTCATAGTCCATCCGCGACAGCACAGCCCGAAGAACGCACTCGGTACCCTCTTTTACCCTGTAGCGTTCGAAAAAGGGCCCGTCAAATGATATTTCCACTTCCCTGCCCGACGGGCTGAAAACCCGGTAGGACACAGTAAGGGCGGAGGCCTTGAACGCGCTGCCTTCCCTCTTCTCCACCTTGGAGCGGATAACCACCCACCGGCCGGCATAGTTGCGCTGGAATTCCTGCCGCCAAGGGCCCCCGGCATCCGCGGCGAGGGCCTCTTCGGCACCGGCAGCGGGGCTGGCAGAAGCCGACTGCGGTGAGAGCCGGCGGCCGAGCCTTGTTGCGGCGGGGCCTATGTATGCCTGCCGGGCCAGGGCCTCAAGAGAAATCGGCATCGCGCTATAAGATCCTTGTGCGCTGTGCTCGACGCCGCTTCGCTGGACCAGGACAGAGACCTCCTCCAGCGCCGCCTCGACCTCGTCGGTCGCGCTGCCGGCGGCTCCCCATCTCCTGTACGCGGCAAGCGCGCGTTCGTACGCCCCCCGCGCCGCGTGATAGTCACCCTGCTGGGCGGCCGTCTGGGCGCGCTCGACCTCAACCTGGGCCTTCTGCAGCGCGCTCGTCCTGACCACGCTCGTCCCCACAACGACACCCACCGCCAGGAGCACGGCCACCAGCAGGGCCGCCAGCCACCAGGCCTGCTTCGGCAGTTTGGACTTGCTCTTGACGGTGTAGATGCGCTCGTCCTGCGCGGGAAGGCCGTGCTGGTAGACAGGCATCCCGCAATTAGGGCAGGTCTTGACCTCGACCTCCGGGTCAAGAAAGACGATTCGTTCACCGCAAATGCAGTCCACTTCCGTCAAAGCCGGCTCCTGTCATTCCATCTATCATAGACGACCAGCCACGCCGCAGGTTCCCCTTCCTTGCCGGCACCGCACGCGGAAGGCCGGGTTATTCCGCGTGCGGCAAGCCGCACCCTACAGAGCCACCAGTGCCACATCGTTGTGTAGGGTGTGCTTTAGCGCACGCGGAATAAACATTCGGCAGACAAGAATGTCCGCCCTACCCCTTGGGTGCAGCTTGCCGCACGCGCAATATGATCCCCACGGCGGGGCAAGACCCGCCGGGGGACACGCATCACCGGTAGGGGCGAGGGAAGCCTGGCCCGCAGAAGGTCAAATGATTGCCACGGACAACGTCCGCGGCCCCCCGTAGCAGAAAGGGGGCGAAGCCCTCCCCCCATAGCAAAGAGGGGGCGAAGCCCTCCACTGGTGGACAAGCCACCAGTGGCACATATACTATTATACCGGTTTTGCGGCCCTGTTGCACTGCTTTGGAGGGTCGCGGAGTTGAAACCACCCTGGAGTCCGCGCCGCTTATGAACGTCTTTCGGCCGATCAGCCTGTCCGCAAAGGCCGTCTCGAGGCATTTCTCGCCCGCATCGAGGTCGATCCTGACCGCGGCGGTCCTGGCCTTTTGCATCGGGCGGACCTACCTGTACCAGGCACTCGTCGACCCACCCTCCATAGACGAGCGGACCTGGGTCGACCGGTCGCTAAAGCCCCTGTGGTGCGATGAAGGCATCGACTGCTATCCTGACCAGTATTACTACGCGCGTCACCATCCCGCCTTTGCCCGCCTGGCCTACCGGTTAGTCCTCCACAGTATGGGCGTCTACGAACTCGACCGCCCGATGGCCGACTACGACCACAGCTGGGAATGGAACCTGGAGCGCGGCGCCTATCCGCCGCTTGAAATCGAGATGCCGCTTCGCCTCGTCAACGTCGCCTTCCTCGCGGGGATGGTGCTGCTGGTATATCTCGGTCTCAAACGCATACTCGCAAACCGGTTTCTCGCGCTGGCGGGCTGCCTGCCGATTATCTTCCACCCACCCGTGCACACGGGCGTGTGCCCCTATATCGGCGCCGACTCGATGCTCTTGTTCTGGATGGCGGCCTTCTGGTACGTATGGCTCCTGGCCAGTAAAAGGGGACTGGGCGGGGTTGTGGTCCTGGGCGTGACGGCTGGGTTTCTCGTTTCCACGAAGGTAAACGGCGCGTTCGCGGTGCTGGGCGCCTGCATATACTACGCCGTCGTGGCAAGGGGAATACGCAGGCTGCTATGGCCGATGATACTGGTGGCGCTGGCCGCGGTGGTATTCGTGGTCTTGAATCCCGTCTACCGTGCAGGGGACTTCCGCTGGGCCTTCAAGGTCCTCAGCGATACGATCGCATTGCTCTTCGAGCTCAAGGAGCACACGGCCGATTACGACTGGGGCCGCTGCAGCAGGGCGGAGACGCTGCTGGCCGCCTTTCCGTACTGGTTTTTCTACCTGCCGACGCTGGCCCTGGCCGTCCGGTACCGGCACGAGAGGTGGATGAGCGTCACGGTTTCCTGGGCGCTGCCGACGGTACTGCTCAACTGGTCACTCATATACATACCGTTCGCCAAGTACGCCGCGCCGATATCGGTGCCATTCCTGGTGCTCTTTTCGGCGGGAGGCCTTTGCCTGCTGCAGGAGGCCTTCCATAGCACTGCAAACCACGACATACATAAGGCCGGTGACCCGGAGACCTCCGTATGACTGCCGGGAGGGTCATCACAATCGCACTGGCCGCAGGGGCACTCGCTCTCCTCTACGCCTCGTGCCTGCTTATCTTCCTGCGCAGGGGGCCAGACGGACGGTGCCCCTCGCAAAGGCAAGCGCACCGAACGGCCTGGACGTTCCTGGTTCCCGTGCCCGTCCTGCCGCCGCTTGTCATCTACATCCCATGGTCAAAGCTCTTCCCGGCGGTCGGGGATGCGGGAACGCTATTTCTCTCGGCGCTTCTACTCTTCACGTGGCTTGGCCTCTACGCACGCGGTGGGGCGGACACGCCCAAAGACGAGAAAGTGCTCCTCGGCAGGGCTCTGGCGGTTGCGGTGCTGTGCGCGCTTATCAAGCCGGATATGCTTCTGCTTCCCCTTGCGATGGTTGTCGTTGAATGCCTGCGGCGCAGGCGAAGCATCGGGCCGAGGCTGCTTGCCAAAGCCGCCGGGCTTATCGTACTGGCCGGGGTCGTTCGCGTGGCCGTATGGAGTCTCGTGATACCGTCGGCGTGGTTCGGACTTGTGGAACTTGCGCGCAGGATCCTGGGCGGGCTTGCCTGGGACAGCCAGGGCTGGATACTTTCCGGCAGCGGTCTGCGGAGGGTTTATGAATACGGCCCCAGTTTCGGCGCTTACTTCTACTGGCCGCTGTTGGTGCCGCTTATCGTCCTTTTGTACAGGTACCGCCGAGAGTGGTGGTTTGTGCCGGTGTCCGCCTGGAGCGCGACCATTTTCATCCTGACGATCGCCCTCGTCAGGAAGCCCTACCTGGCCGGCTGCCCCGCGCTCCAGGCCGCGATGCTGCTGGCGTTCGGAGTCCCCGCCCTGCTTGCGATAGGGGACGAATACACCGCTGCCCGTCGTGAAGTACATATCAGCCGTAGGGGCGCTGGTTCACTTGCGCCCACAGGTAAAGGGTACGCGCATTGGGCGCGATAAATCGCGCCCCTACATAGCCGAGCAGCGCCGCATAATGATGTAGTTGTGTAGGGTGCGCTTTAGCGCACGCGGAATAAATGATGGCAGACAAGAATGTCTGCCCTACCTGTTGGCTGGTGCACGCGGAATACGATCTGCACGGCGGGGCAAGACCCGCCGTGGCACATACAGCCACATAGCTTTTCGGAAGGTCAGATGAGTTCCGTGCGCAACGCGCGCGGCCCCATAGCAGAAAGGGGTCGAAGACCCCCCACCAGTGCCACATCGCTGTGTAGGGTGCGCTTTAGCGCACGCGGAATATGATCCGCACGGTGCGACAAGCCACACCCTACAGAGCCACCAGTACCACATAGTGACGCAGGACACCTTGAATCCGGAAAAAACGTTGGCCTGCAGGGCCTGGGGCAGGTTAGAATATCCAACGGTGCAATGAGGGACCCTGTGCCTCCGGGAGGTGGGGGCTTCTTGTTCGGAGCGGCTTTATGAGTGACGATATCCGTGAGGTGATGCGGCCGACGCCTTTCTCACCGCTAAAACGCGTCGGCAAGTCCGGAAAGCGCAAAAAGGGCAGCGGCGGCCGCACGGAAGGTGATGAGGAAAACGAGGCGCCTCAGGCGGAAGAAGGGGAGATTTCCGACGCCGAGCTGGAGACGCTCGCACGCGACGTCGAGACCGCAAACCAGAGGCTGGCGAAGGCCGGTCGCGACGTGCGCCTCAGGCTTGCCGAAGGAGTGCACGCGCCGCTTGTCGAGATTATCCTCCCTGACAAGTCCGGCGCAGAGCTCGTGACGAGGCGAATCAAGCCGAGTGGATTCGAGGAGTGGGTACAGCGGCTTGAAAGCGGCGAAGGACTCATCATAGACGAAGAATTATAACGGGGCAGCATATTCGAGGAGGAAATATGGCCGTATTCACTATCTCCCGGGAAACCGGCAGCGAGGGCGAAAAGCTGGGGGTGGAACTTGCCGAGGCACTGGAGTACGAGGTCCTGGACAAGGAAATAATCCGGCAGGTCGCCGAGAAAATCGGAGCATCCCCCGAGGAAGTCGAACCCTATGACGAACGGGCCGGAGGCCGCCTGATGAGGTTCCTGGCGAGCCTGTTCAGAAGCCACCCGGAAATGATGCCCTACTACGGGGCGTTTCCACAGTCGGAGCCGACGTTCGCCTACGGGGTTTCCGTGCCGTACCTTTACTACGAGGGGCCCGGCGAGGGGGGCCCTGCGCCGCTTAGCCCCGAGAAGGCGGCCGAGCATTTCGAGACGATCATCCGCGACTTCGCCGGCGACGGCAACGTCGTCATAGTGGGCCGGGGCTCGCAGTGCATCCTCCGGGAAACGCCCGGTGTCGTTCACCTGCGGACCGTGGCGCCTCTGGACTGGCGCGTCCGGAGGGTGCTCAATGCCAACCGGGATTTCTCGCCCGACGAGGCGCGGGAGTTCATCGAGAGAAACGACACCTGGCGCAGGAACTACATCAGCGCCCACTACGAGGCCGACTGGGACGACCCGTCCCTCTATCATCTCGTAATCTCGATGGACAGGTGGGACAGGGCCGACCTCGTCTCGGCGCTTCGAGGTACGCTGTAAACTGCGCTCCCGGCGGCCATAACTGTCCCAAAGGAATGTGTTCAGCGACGTAGGGTGCGGCCTCCACGGCGGGTAAACCTTGCCGCACGCGTGTCATTTTCACCACAGAGGCACCCAAACACCGAGAAACACGATGTAGAGGCGAGGCATTGCCTCGCCCGCGGAAGGTCAGATGATTGTCGCAGACAACGTCTGCGGCCCCCCATAGCAGGAAGGGGGCGAAGCCCCCCGTAGCAGAAAGGGGGCGAAGCCGCCCGGAACATAGACGTACGCACGCCGGTCTGTACAATAGATGCTCTGTGAGGCAAAGCGGCCTGCCGGCGCGGCGGGTTCGTCGTCAGGAGAATTTACGAGATACCGAGGAGACTGCGTAAATGGACAGAGAAGGCGTACAGGCTGTAATAGAGGAAATCCGGCCGATGCTGCAGGCCGACGGCGGCGACATCGAGCTCGTGGACGTAAAGCCCGACGAAGGCCGCGTGGAGGTGCGCCTGACCGGCGCCTGCAACGGATGTCCGATGGCGCAGATGACGTTGCAAATGGGCGTGCAGCGCAAGCTCAAAGAGGTATTCCCCGACCTCAAAGAGGTGGTGTCGGTCTAATCTGAAACGCTTGCAACGATTGTGAGTCGAAGCGGGCACGGATACCGTGCCCGCTTTGCTTTTGCGTGGACCTTAGAGTCCCAGGTCGTCGGAGACGGCCTGCATCGCCTCCAAGACCGTGGCGATGTGCTCGTCGAGTTCGACGCCGAGCTCCTCGGCGCCGGCCCTTATCGCATCGCGGTTTATCGCGGCGGCAAACGATTTGTCCTTCATCTTCTTCTTGACGGACTTTACCTTCACGTCGGCGATTTTCTTCGACGGTCGCACAAGCGACACAGCCGTGATAAGTCCGGTAAGCTCATCGACGGCGTAAAGCGTCTTCGAGATGAGGTCGTCGCGCGGCAGGCCGTGGGCCTCGTTGTGGACCTTCACCGCCCGGACGACGTCGTCTGGGAAACCCGCCTCGGACAGTATCCAGGCGCCGCGCAGGGAATGTTCGGCAAGGTCGGGGCACTCTTCGTAGTCGATGTCGTGGAGGAGGCCCGCAAGGCCCCACTTGTCGGGGTCCTCGTCGAACTTCGCCGCATAGGCGCGCATCGCCGCCTCGACGGCCAGCATATGCTTTACGAGATTCTCATTGGCGATATGCGACCGCAGCAGGACAACGGCCTCTTCGCGTGTCATCATTTCGGCTACTCCCTATGTTGCATATTTAGCCACTTTTCGCGTAGGCGCAAGGTACCTTGCCCGCGCCTGTATCATTTTCACCACAGACACAGAGTAACAACGTAGGGGCGTGATTCATCACGCCCAATGCACCCTCTACCCTTCACCTGCGGGCGCAATAAATTGCGCCCCTACAAAGGCCATCAGTACCACATTTTTCTGTAGGGGCGAGGGGAGCCTGGCCCGCGGAAGGCCAGTTAACTGCCACGGACAACGTCCGTGGCCCCCCGTAGCAAAGAGGGGGCGAAGCCCTCCACACTACGTTACAGGACATCAGTCAATTGGCACCACTCAGACATCCTCCTCGAGCATATTCACCCGGCGCGCGTGCCGGCCGCCGTCGAAGGGGGTATCAAGCCAGATGTCGAGCATCCGCAGCGCCTCTTCGTGGTCCATCGTCCTGCCGCCGAGGCACAGGACATTGGCGTCGTTGTGTGCGCTCGCGAGCCGCGCGGTCTCCTCGCTGTAGGCCAGCGCCGCACGAATGCCGGCGACCTTGTTGGCCCCGATGCATACACCTATGCCCGTGCCACAGACTACTACACCTCGTTCGGACTGCCCGGCGGCGACGGCCCGGCCCACACGGTGGGCGTAGACGGGATAGTCCACCGTCTCTCTCCCCTCGGTGCCGACGTCCTCGACGTCCAGACCGCGCTCGATGAGGTGCTGCTTGATCTTTTCCTTGAGCTCGAAACCGGCGTGGTCACTGCCTATGACTATCTTCACAGCTGCTCCATTCTTTGCGCTACCGTCCTTCGTATCTGGTCCCTGACGCGGCGGTAAACCTCTATCGACTGCCCGATCGGGTCCGCTATGGCCTGCCCCTCAGGTGAAAGAAGCGTGGTCCTGGCCGCCGCATCCCGGTCTATGGCCCGCACGTCGTCCTGATGGTACGGCGCCATAACGAAGATGTCGTCGGCGTCCCTGACGAGCTCCAGCGTGAGCGGCCGGGACTCGTTCGCGGAGATGTCGATGCCCACCTCCCGCATCACAGTGACGGCCTCCGGCGAAGGGGGACGCCCGCCGAGAGACGCCGTCCCCGCTGAAACCACGCGAAAACCAACCGTCTCCAGGCCGGAAATCTCGACCCCCAGCCGGCCGGCCAGGACCTCCCGCGCGAACCCCTCGGCCATCGGGCTGCGGCAGATGTTGCCTGTGCATACGAAGAGGACCGTCCGGACAATCGCCCGCCGCAGATCGTCGGGGCCTATCGCGCCCAGGCGCAATACCTTGAGCGTCCCCTGCCCGGAAACCTCAACCACCGTCGAGCACACCCCAAGCGGCGAGACGCCCGCATCGAGCACAAGCTCGACAAGGCCGTCGAAATACTTCACGACCTCCTCGGCGGTTTTCGCCGGCTCGGCGCCGAGCGGATTGGCGCTGGGGATGACCACGGTGGTATCGGCCCCGAGGAGGACGTCCCTTGTAAGCGAGAGCCCCGGCATCCTGAGGCCCACCGTCGCCTCCGGGTCACCGGAATCCGCTGCAGCGGCACTCGCGCGGCCGCGGGCGGCCTTTCCCGGCAGGACGAGGGTCAGAGGCCCCGGCCAGAAGTGGTTTATCAGTTTCTCCGCGTTGCGCGGCAGAGAGGAGCTGAAACGCTTTACGTCGCTCTTGAGAGGGATGCAGATGGTGAACTTCTTTTGAGCGGCGCGGTCCTTGATTTTTCTCAGGCGCGCAATGGCCTGGGGGTGCTCGGCGCTCGCCGCGAGGCCGTAGACCGTCTCTGTGGGAATGCCTACAAGCCCCCCGGATTCGAGGACCTGCACCGCTGCCTTGACAGCGGCGGCATACCCCTTGCGAGTATTGGTTTTGATGACGTTCGTATTCATATGTCCTGCGCGGAGTTTCGAAACGGCAACTATTACAACAGGACACCTGCGCTATGTCAAGGCGGCGGGGGTCGGGCGGTCACAAAACGCTTCAGCAGAGCAACCTGCAGGCCGATATATTACCGGGTATGTCCCTCGAAAAGGCCCCTGCCCTCACCACGCCAGGTAAGAGCGGGCCGCGATGAGGGGCGGTGAGTATTGGACAGGGGTTTGCCGCGAAGTCTAACCCCCGAGGGGCACATGGCGCCAGCCAATGGCTTTCGGGGATGATACGCGGCATAGTGCGGCGAGTGCAGAGGAACCGTTCGCCGCGAAGTCTGACCCCCGAAGGACACTTAGCACCAGCCAATGGTTTTTGGGGATAATACGCGGCATAGGTGCGGCGAGTGTGGAGGAACCGTTCGCCGCGAAGTCTGACCCCCGAAGGGGGAATCGGTGCAGGATAAGCCCGTAATCTTCGCTGTCTGCCAGGATGAGGGGACGCTTCATTTCCTGGAGGACGCATGCGCAGGGGTGGGGATGGCGTTCCTGACGGCCGGGAGCCCCGCCTCGGCCGTCGACGAGGCCAGGCCGGCCGGGCCGGACGTGGTGATTCTCGACGAGGCGGTCAGGGACCACGAATGGATTGACATCTACCGGGGCTTCCAGCAGGAGTACCCGGAGACTTTCCTTCCGATACTGGTGCTCGTGGACGCCGGGCGGGCGGAGGAGGCCATTGAGAAGATGGAGTCGGGGCTCGTCGACGTACTGGCGAAGCCGGTCAACGAAGGCGTGCTCAAGGCCAGGCTCAGGGCGATGCTCCGGATAAGGCAAATCCACGACGACCTCACATCGAGGCGCGACGCCGCCGAGCGCGAGCTCGAGGACGAACGCCACCTGCGCGAAGAGCTCGCGGTGGCGAACGAGGAATTGAAAAAGCTCTCCACCACCGACGGGCTCACCGGCCTTGCCAACCACCGCTCCTTAGCCGAATGGCTAAAAACCGAGTTCGAGGTGGCTTCGCGCTACCAGCTGCCGCTTTCGGCGATAATGATCGACTTGGACGAATTCAAGAACGTCAACGACGAGCATGGGCACCTCTTCGGCGACTTCGTCCTGCAGGGCGTGGCCAGGATCATCCGGGCGCAGTCGCGCCGCGCGGACTTCTGTGCGCGATACGGGGGGGAGGAGTTTATGGTGATCCTGCCCAACACCGACGGCTACGCGGCCTCGAACCTTGCGCACCGCATCCATGAGGCGATCGGAAGGCGAGGTTTCTCCCTGTCCGCGGCGAATCTCCCCGAAGAACACGAGGCACTCAACGCAGAGGTCGCCGAGGCCCCCGCAGAAAGTGCTCCCGTACCCGGAGAGCAGGTCAGGATAACCGCAAGCCTCGGCATATCGACCTTCCCGGTCGACGGGGTCAACTCCGCCAAGGATTTGATCGATCTTGCGGACCGGGCGCTATACACCGCGAAATCGAGAGGCCGCGACAAGGTCATTTCCTGGAGCCAGGTACGGTAGGAAGTAACGCCTGCCCTCGTCAAAGGGCACTGGACTGACCGCAGCCGATCCGGGATAATCACGCACCAAGATTCCCTTACCCGTCACGGATCCGTTGCGAAAGGAAAAGTGCTATGGCTGTCCGGAAAGTCAAGGTCGGCGTTATCGGCTGCGGGAACATCTGTGCCATTTACCTGAAGAATATGCAGGGGCTCTTCGAGATACTCGACGTAGTGGCCTGTGCGGACCTTGTGATGGAAAAGGCCGAGGCCGCCGCCGCCGAGTACGAGGGGGTCCGGGCGGTTACGGCAGACAAGCTCCTGGCCGACGACGAGATCGAAATCGTGGTCAACCTGACCATCCCTGCTGCGCACGCCGAGGTGGCGCTCGCCGCTGTGGAGGCGGGCAAGTCCGTCTACAACGAAAAGCCGCTCGCACTTGAGCGCAAGGAAGGCAGGAGACTCCTGCAAACAGCGTCGGCAAACGGCGTCCTTGTTGGAGGCGCACCCGACACGTTCCTTGGCGGCGGCCTTCAGACCTGCCGGGAGATTATCGACGACGGGCAAATCGGAGACCCCGTCGCCGCGACGGCCTTTATGACCTGCCACGGCCACGAGAGCTGGCACCCGGCGCCCGGGTTCTATTACAAGCCGGGCGGCGGGCCGATGTTCGATATGGGCCCCTATTACCTTACGGCCTTAGTGTCTCTTATCGGCCCGGCCGAACGCGTCACCGGCTCGGCACGGATAACTCTCCCCCAGCGCACGATCACGAGCAAGCCGCTGGCGGGGGAGATAATCGACGTGGAGGTCCCCACGCACGTAGCCGGCGTGATGGACTTCCAGTGCGGCGCGATAGGCACTATTATTACGAGCTTCGACGTCTGGGGCGCACACCTGCCGTTTATCGAGATTTACGGCACCGAGGGGTCGCTCTCGGTGCCCGACCCGAACACCTTCGGCGGACCCGTGCGTGTGATGAAGGCCGGTGGCGACTGGCGTGACGTGGCCCTGACGCACGGCTACGCCGAAAACTCCCGAGGTCTCGGCGTGGCGGATATGGCCTGTGCGCTTCGCTCGGGCAGGCCGCACAGGGCGTGTGGCGAGATGTGCTACCACGTCCTTGATATTATGCACGCCTTTCACGACGCCTCCGACGCAGGCCGGCACGTCAGCCTCGAAAGCACCTGCAAGCGCCCGGCGCCGCTGCCACACGTGGAAACGCAGGGTGGCCACCACGGCGGGTAAACCCCGGCGCACGCGGAACAGGTGCAGGGCCTCGTCCGCGGAAGATCAGTGGGTCTCCACAGGCACGGCTTGCCGGGGACCGGATGGCTCCTTGGGCGCGAGGCAACCAGGGTCATAGATATCGACGCCCATCTTGCGCAGCTGGTACTGGCCGGCTTCTATCAGTTGTATAGACAACGACAGCAAGTCTTCCATCGCATCTTCGGTGACGGACTTGTCGCCTATTTCCGGGCTTCCAGAGCCATCCGTTTTTCGACACACCACACAGCCGTAACCAATGGTGTGACGATCACAAGCGTAATTGCCCACCTGATAAATGTTTGTCGCTTCATAGGCACAAGACGTGTCTTCAACATATTGCACTCCCCGCCGCCGCCGGGCTATGACGCTCGGTTTCGAGAGGTCTTTGCGCCCCGTTCTATTACAGGCGCAGGGACTTGCCGGCCGGCGACTGCAATTCGATGAGGACGACCTCCGGACGGCACCATAGGCGAAGCGGAGGCGATATCATTCCGACGCCTCGCGTAACGTACAACGGCCCTGCGGGCGTGTCGTAAAGGCCGCAGCGATACCGCGACATCGTTCGCGGGATAAAAGCCCTCGTCAGCAGCGGAACGTAGACCTGCCAGCCGTGCGTATGACCGGCCAGGACGAGGTCGGCCGAGCCCGGCGGCAGGTCGTCGACGCTGTAGGGATTGTGGCACAGGACAATGCAGGCGGCACCTTTCGGTTTCCCGGCGAGCGCCGCCTCGGCGTCTGGGTCGCCGCCCCAGAGGTCGTCGAGCCCGGCGATCCAGAGGATCTCGCCTGCGCGGCTAACCGGGAGCCCGCGATTTGTGAGGTCCGTGATGGACGTGCCGCTGACGGCCTTGTGGAAATCGCTGATGCCCGCCCAGTAGTCGTGGTTGCCGGGGACGGCGTAGACCCCGTAGCGCGCGCCGAGCCGCGATATTTCCGAAAGCGAGGGGACCATATACTCACGAGATCGTGTCACGTAGTCGCCGCCGAGAAGTATCATATCCGCCCCAAGTGAAGCGATGGTATCGACGGACGCCCTGACCTTTTCGACCGGGAAGTGCGGGCCGAGGTGAAAGTCGCTTGCAAAGGCCACCCTGAGCCCGTCGAGCGCCGCCGGCAGTCGTGCAATCTCGACCTTGAGGCGCGTCACGTCAAGGACCTGCGAAGTCCCCACGGAATAGACGGCGCCCGCCGCCAATGCCCCTCCAACAGCGCGCTTGAGGAGGCGCCTGCGGGAAAGGTGCTTCGCTTTACCAGGTTTCTTGTCGGCCATACGCCGCACCTGAGTCAGACCGCACAATTGCCGCCGCACTGTGTCATTCTACGTACGACATCCGGAAATGTTCACACAAATCCGCTGCCGATGCCGGGCGGCGCGCTTGACCGGAGACCCGGCGGCGGAGATAATTCACGCACAGGAAAATGCAGGGCGCGGCCCGCCGCACGCGTATCATTTTCACCACAGAGGCACCAGAGACACACGATGTAGTCGCGTAGGGTGCGCCTTGGCGCACGCGGAATAGCCGTAGGGGCGAGGCACGCCTCGCCCGCGGAAGGTCGGTTGATTGCCACGGGCAACGCCCGTGACCCCCATAGCAGAAAGGGGTCGAAGACCCCCCCTCGAGGAGGATGTGGATGGCTTCCAGGATGCTTAGGACCGTTTTCGGGTTTACGCTTGCCGTACTTTTGGGCGCGACGGCTTTTGGTGCAGTCGGGAGCCGTGCAGGCAGGTTCGTCGTCGACGAGCCGACGTTCGTGTGCTTGGGGTTCGAGTGGTACGTCACCGGCGACGACAACGCCGACGCGGCCGTCAAGGTGCGCTACCGCAAGGCCGGCGACACCCAGTGGCGGGAGGCGATGGACCTCTTCCGCGTGACGGACACGCGCGGGCTGGGCAAGGTGCCTGAGGGGCAGGTGCTCTTCGCGGGGAGTATTTTTTACCTGGAGCCGGGCACTGGGTACGAAGTCAGTCTCACGCTCCACGACCCGGACGGAGGCGACGCTGAAAAGACGGTCACTGTCCAAACGCGCCGGGAGCCCGTCCTGCCGGACGGTATGGTGGTGAAGTGCGTAGTCCCCGGCAGCGGGGGCGGAAAAGGGACAAAGGACGATCCTTTCCGTGGGCTTGCCGCCGCCGACAAGGCGGCCGGGCCTGGCGACATTATGCAGATTGCCTCCGGCGTCTACGAAGGCACGTTTCATCCCGTCGCCAGCGGCACGCCCGAAAAGCCGATTTTGTGGCATGGGCCCGATGACCACTCGGCGGTAATCGACGGCGGCTGGGCCGAAAGGGCGATAAGCGCAACGGGCATCTCCCACGTGTGGTTCGAGCATCTCACGATCCGCAGCGCCAGGTGGGGCTTCGTGGCGCACGAGTCTTCGTACACGCTCCTTCGCCGCTGCCACATCCTCGACGTCGACAACGGCTACGCGGCGACGGAAAACCCTATGCGCGGCAACGTGGTTTCGGACAACGTCTTTGACGGCCGCGTGCCGTGGGTCTCAAAGGGCAGGCATATGACGCCCTACACCAGGCTTGAGATAAAGGGCAAGCGTTACAACATAACCGATATGTCCGGCATCGACATCTCGGGCGAAGGCACTATTGCCTGCTACAACCTCATCAGGCACTTCGGCGACGCCGTTCACGGCTCCGGCGACCAGCCCAAGGTAGCCAACGACATCTACGGAAACGAGATAATCGACTGCCCCGTGGACGGCATCGAGGCCGACGAAGGGGCACAGAATGTCCGCGTCTTCAACAACCGGATGACGAACGTCTTTCAGGGGATAAGCGCGCAGCCGGTGTACGGCGGGCCGGTCTATTTCTTTCGAAACGCGATGTACAACGTGAACGTCGAACCCTTCAAGCTCCACAACAGCCCCATCGGCGTGCTCATCTTCAACAACACGTCTGTGCGCAGCGGCAGGCCCGGCCCTATGGTCGTGTGGACCGGCGGGCAGACCCCGATTACCAACATCTTCGCATATAACAACATCTTCGCGGGCGGCACTAAGCAGAATGCGCTGGAAATAAGTGCCCCTATCCGCAACTGCCATTTCGACTACAACTGCTACGCCGGCGGCCCGTTCGCCAACTGCGCCAAGTGGAACGGCGCGCGGTACAGGACTCTTGCGGATTTCCGCAAGCGGGCCGGCCAGGAACTACACGGCCTGATATGTCCCCCGAAAGGCCTTTTCGCATCGGGTGTCCTTCCTCCGAAAAGCCCCGAGGGGCGTTTCCCGCTCGAGGTAAACGACTTGCGCCCGGCCTCCGCGTCAAAGGCGGTGGATGCCGGCAAGATCATCCCCAACATCACCGACGGATATGAAGGGGCAGCGCCGGATATGGGCGCCTACGAGCTGGGAGCGCCCCTGCCGCATTACGGCCCGAGACCGCTTGAGTAGTCGGTAAAAAAACGGCGGGGATTTCGTGACAATCCCACAGGTCAGACGTACAATTTAATGATAGTTTTGCACTTGGGCTTTACCAGATCGGCACTGTCCAGGCATCCTGAGGCGTTTGGAACAGGGAGGGCGCAAGATGAATGTCTTACTTGTCAATCCACCGGCGGGAAGCCTCTATCACAGGGTTGGGTTGCGTTTCTTGCCATTGGGGCTGGCCTACATCGCGGCGGTCCTAAAAAAGCACCACCACACCGTGCGCGTAGTCGACCTCGAAGTCGAGAGCATCAACCACCACACCTTTCCCTACCGTGACTACGACGTCGTGGGCATCGGCAGCGACACCACTCGCTGGCCTGCCGCGGCGAAGATTGCCCAAGCTGCCAAGGCCGCGGGCGCCGTGGTCGTGGTGGGCGGGCCACACGTGAGCTTCCTGGACGAGGAAGCACTTGGTTGCGGCGGCGTTGACTACGTGGTGCGTTCCGAGGGCGAATACACGATGCTCGATCTCGTGGAGCATCTCTCCCAGGGCGCGGGCGGCGATGACGTGCCGGGCGTCTCGTATCTCGCCGACGGGCAGTTTGTCCGGAACCCGCCGAGGCCGTTTATTGAGGACCTCGACGCCATCCCCTTCCCGGCGCGGGAGCTCTTCGACCTTAGCCGGTACAACTCGACCCTCCAGCGGCGCCCGCTTGCGAATGTGCTTTCCTCGCGGGGGTGCCCCTTCAATTGCGAGTTCTGCTCGTGCTCGGCGTTTTCGGGGCTTCGCTGGAGGACTAGGAGCGCCGAGAACATCTTGGACGAGCTGGAATACCTCTACAGGCGGCTGGGATACCGGGCGGTGGCTTTTTTCGACGACAACTTCACGCTGGACACGAAGCGCGTGCTGGCGGTCTGCGACGGGATATTGACGCGCGGGCTCAAGATGAAGTGGTGGGCCTTCAGCAGGACGGACACCGCCCTTGCCGGCCCGGCGGCGGTCAGGTTGATGGCGCGCGCGGGGCTCTCGCAGGCGTTTGTAGGTTTTGAAACGGCAAGCGAGGACACGCTTGAGTCCGCGGGCAAGAAGGCCACCGTGGAGGACTCAATAGACGCCACCCGGCTCTTCAAGGAGAGCCATATCAATGTCTGGGGTGCCTTTATGCTGGGCTTTGTCGATGAAACCGAAAGGATGATCCGGAACACGATAGGCTTTGCCAAGAAGCTCGACCCGTACATCGCGCAGTTCTCGCTCGTAACGCCATACCCGGGAACCAGGCTTTTCGAGAAGGTAAAGGACCGTCTCATTACCCACGACTGGCGGCGGTTCTGGGGAGGGGAGCCGACATTCAGGCTCGCGAACATTACTCCCGAACGCCTCAAGTCTCTTTTCCGCAGGGCATACTACGAATTCTACAGCAGGCCCTCGCAACTGGCGACGTGGATGCCGTACCTGTTGAGGGCGGGTTGGAGATATTACACCGAGCGCAAGGGCGAACTCAAACACTTTATGGTGGCGGGCAACGGCGCATAGCATTCCGGTGCCGCGCGTGCAGGATACCCGGCTTTCTCAACTTGGAGCCACTCAGGAGGGCGCGCCTACCTTTTTCTGGACGCGCGGGCCTTGGCGTTTTTTAAGGTTGCATATGCAGGCATAGGGCCTACGAGCGGTTCGGCGTAGTCGTAGAACTTTTTCGTTACGAAGAAGCCGTCGCGCGTCAGCATCCCACGGGGCATAGGCTTGGCGCGCACGGCGACGTCCTCGAGGTCGGCGGTGCCGGCCGTGGCCTGGTACCTTGCGGATCCGGCGCGCTTAAGGGTGACCATCTTGCCGGTGACGCCCTTGGCCGCAAGCCTGACGGCTTCTCTGCCGAGCATAAGGGCCTCGTCGAGGTCGAGCTTCACCGCGCGATCGGCGGCGCTCATCGGGAGCGACTCGGTTATCTGGAACTCGCCTCGCCAGCCGGGGAAATGTTTGCAGATTATCCTGTGGACATTGAGGCCGACGCTAGAGCCGCCCATCGCACCGAGCTCGATGTTGCCGAACTTGTCGCGGGTCTGGCTTGCCGAGACGGGCGTGCCGTCGGCATACTTGATTCCCTCGCCTGCGGCGATCGACACCCAGCCAAACCGCTTGTAAACGCTTTCGACCTTTGCGAGGAACTTCTCCGGCTCGAAGTCCACCTCCGGCAACAGCAGGATGTGCGGCGCGCTTTCGGGGTCTTTGGTTTTGGCCAGCGCCGCCGCCGCGGTCAGCCACCCGGCGTCGCGGCCTATCGACTGGTAAATGACAAACTGGTCCACCTTCTTCATATCGCGCGCGAGAAGCCCCGCGTGAAGCACCGACAGCGCCGTGTAGCGCGCTGCCGAGGGGTAGCCCGGCGTGTGGTCGGTGCCGTAAAGGTCGTTGTCGACCGTCTTGGGGACGCCCACGCCGACCAGGTCATATCCCTGGTCGCGGCAGTACTTCTCGACGCGGTGGATGGTGTCCATCGTGTCGTTGCCGCCGATCATGAAGAGGTATCGGATCTTGTACTTCTCCAGCATCTTGAGAATCCTGGGAAGATCGTCATCCTCAACCTTGTGCCGGCAGGAGCCAAGCGCCGAACCGGGCGTGCCCACGAGGCCGTCGATGGTCTTTTTCGACTCGCGCTCGAGGTCTATCACCTCGCCCTGCATAAACCCTTCGATCGCCCAGCGCATACCGTAGACGTGGCCGATCTGGTCCGATTCGGCCGCTTCCTTGATAATGCCGGCAAGGCTTGCGTTTATAACGCTCGTGGGCCCTCCCGACTGTCCTATGATCGCATTGTTATTTGCCATAAGAAGCTCCCACAGCCCGTATTCGACTCTGCTCCACGAAAAAGCCTAAATCGATGAACGTATCGCCCCTACCGCCAGTGCGAAGTCCCGAACGTCGCCCACCGGCGCCGAGGGAATGCCGTTTTCCGCAGCGTATCGTTCGGCCTCAGACCCCTTCTGCGGGCAGAAAAGCGTACCCTCGTATATGCGCGGGGCGTCGTTGGCCTTGTCGCCGACGATGATTTTGACGAACGGCTCGCCGCCGAGGACGTCGCGCCCGTAGGCGTCGAGGCCGGCCTGCTTGTAATAGTCCCCCTCGTCGACGGCCTTCGTGAAGCAGTCGATGCCGAAGTCCTCGTAAACCATGCAGCGGCGGCCTGTCTTTTCGGTGATGAGCCGGCCGAGCTCCTGCAGGTCGTCGAAGTCGAAACCCGGCTTGTCCTC
>JAGHCE010000233.1 GCA_021160625.1 Planctomycetota bacterium
CAACGGAACTGCTTTTGTGGGCTACGAAGGCGAAAAAAGGCAGCAAGGATAGATACACATTCAACTATGACGAGATGCGCCAAGAGAACGAGGGAAAGCAGATGCAAACCGTATGGAAGTTCCCTGCAGCTGGGCGCAAAGAAAAAACCTTTGGCAAGCATCCTACGCAAAAACCGATCGCCCTGATATCACGTTGCCTGCGTGCGAGTACAAGCCCTGAGGACTTGGTACTTGATCCCTTTGCAGGTTCGGGTTCGACGGGGGTGGTTGCGATAGGCTTAGGACGAAGATTCATTGCCTGCGAGATAGAAGAGCAGTTTGTACAAATCGCAGTCCGGCGACTGTCGAATTGCTATCCTTTGTTAACAGTGGGGGAGTGATGGAAAGACGAGAAGCCCTCGCAAAGCTCAAAACCTTGAAGGGATGCGACTTGCGCGTTCTGGCAGCCAAGTATCCCGATGTGACCATATGGAAAGGAGACAAGAAGAACAAAGGGTGGGCGGGGCATACGATCGAGCGGTTCCTTGGATTAGCACAGAATTCCTCTCGCTCGCCGAACTTCGGTTCGTGGGAACTGAAGGTAGTCCCGCTTCGCAGGAAGAAAGACGGCTCGCTCGGCGTCAAAGAGACCATGGCTATCACAATGATCGATGCGGTTGAGGTAGCAGCCAAGGAGTTTGAGGAAAGTCATCTCTATAATAAGCTACGAAAAATACTCGTCGTAGCACGCGTTTTTGAGGATCAGCTGGAAACAAAGTCGCTGATTTATGATGTGGTCGAATTTGATTTGAGTGATCCGGCAACTTACGCCCAAGTGAAAGCCGATTACGATCTGGTCAGGCACACAATCCGGACCGTTGGCTTTGGTGCATTGACGGGCAAGATGGGGGTCTTGGTGCAACCACGCACAAAAGGCCTTGGACATGGTAGCATATCACGCGCCTTTTATGCCAGGACGGGGTTCGTCAGGCAAATACTTGGTCTCTAAATAGCGAGTAGAACATGCTCGCATAGGGACGGGCAGATCGTAGACGGTGATTCGAACTGGCTGGAGCGCGGGTTTTCGGTGGTGGATGTTCTTGGCCTGGTTGTCCTGCCGGGGCACCTCGGTGACCGGGTGGATATGCCGGACGATGAGGTGGAAGAGGGTACCTGACGCAGGGAATTTGCAGGCGAGGCGCGTGTGGCCTCTATGGCCGGCAATGTGGGCGGCATCGGCGTGCCATCCGCACCGGGTGAACCTCGGCGCTGTCCCTGTATCCCACATATTCCTGAGGAAAACAACCGGATTGCGATGACAACGAAGCCTTTGAGAGGGGCCAGGATAAAAATGCAGGAGAATTTGAATTATAAACTGAAACAGGTGGGGATAATCAAGACGCCATATCAGGACGATGCGCCCTACCAGCCCATAGACGTGGATGACGGGGAATTTTGTATAGTCGTTAACGATCAATATGTCGACGGCCTCAATGATCTGGCAAAGTTCCGTTACATCTATGTTATGTACTACGCACATCGTATAACCCGCGAGGCGGAAATGATTGTATCGCCTCCATGGGCCGAGGGAAAAAGGGTGGGCGTTTTTTCCAGCAGATCCCCTCTTCGCCCCAACCCTATCGGGTTAAGCGTTGTCCGTGTCAAGAGCATTGTCGAAAACAGGATTTACACTTCGGGACTGGATGTGTTCGATGGAACGCCCTTGCTTGATATCAAGCCATACATAAAGGATCTTGACAGCAAAACCGACGCCAACTATGGGTGGGTTGAGGAAATGGATGATATGGAGCATCTGATTTTGCACATTAAGGGCATCCCGCATAATTATTAACGGGAATGGCCGGATTGGCGTGGTCCCGGGAAGGTGGGCGATTTTTTAGGGCTTTTGCCGAGGGGCGCGGGTTTTACGCGGTGGCGGCTTTTTTGCTTGCTACGTAGCGGGTTAGGTAGGCGCCTGTGTAGCTTTGGGGGCACCGGGCGATAGTTTCCGGCGGGCCGGCCACGACGACTTTTCCGCCGCCGTCGCCGCCTTCGGGGCCGAGGTCGATTATGTAATCGGCGCACTTTATGACGTCCATATTATGCTCGATGACGACGACGGTGTTGCCTCGGTCGACGAGGCAGTTGAGGACGTTCAGGAGCTTGCGGATATCGTCGAAGTGGAGGCCGGTGGTGGGCTCGTCGAGGATGTAGAGGGTGTTTTCCATTGACCGGCGGGAGAGCTGCTCGGAGAGTTTGACGCGCTGGGCCTCGCCGCCTGAGAGCGTCGTGGAGGGCTGCCCGAGCGGCATATAGCCCAGGCCCACGTCGACGAGCGTCTGGAGTATTTCCTTTATCTTGGGGAAATTCGCGAAAAAGACCACCGCCTCGGATACCTTCATCTCCAGCACGTCGGAGATCGACCGGCCCTTGTACCTGACCTGGAGCGTTTCGGAGTTGTAGCGGCTCCCCTTGCACTCCTGGCAGGTCACGAAGACGTCCGGCAGGAAGTGCATTTCGATTCTCTTGACGCCCTGGCCCTGGCAGGCCTCGCAGCGGCCGCCCTTGACGTTGAAGGAAAAGCGCCCCGGCTTGTACCCTCTGATCCTGGCCTCGCGGGTCATTGCGTAGAGCTTGCGGATGTGGTCGAAGACGTTGGTATAGGTGGCCGGGTTCGACCGCGGCGTGCGGCCGATGGGCGACTGGTCGATTTGTATGACGCGGTCGATTCTTTCCGCGCCGGAGATGCCGCCGTGCGCGCCGGGCTTGTCCTTGGAGCGGTGGAGCCTGCGCCTCAATGCCTTGTAGAGTATCTCGGAAACAAGCGTGCTCTTGCCCGACCCGGAGACCCCGGTTACGCACGTAAAAACGCCGAGCGGGAACTTCACGTTGATGCCCTTGAGGTTGTGCTCGCGGGCCCTCTTGACCTCCACGGAGCGGGCGAGGGTGTATTTCCTGCGCTGAAGCGGCATCTCGATACGCATCGCGCCGGAGAGATACATACCGGTGAGGCTTTGCGGCGCGGCCTCGATGTCTTCCACGCTTCCCGTTGCGACGACCTCGCCCCCCTGGAGACCCGCCCCCGGGCCAAGGTCCACGATGTGGTCGGCGCTGCGGATGGTCTCCTCGTCGTGCTCGACGACGATGACGGTGTTGCCGGTGTCCCTGAGGCGCCTGAGTGTTTCCAGGAGCCTGTTGTTGTCCCGCTGATGAAGCCCGATGGACGGTTCGTCCAGAACGTAGCAGACGCCGACCAGGCCGCTTCCGACCTGCGTGGCGAGCCGTATCCGCTGGGCCTCGCCGCCTGAGAGCGTCGAGCTCGTCCGGTCGAGCGTGAGGTAGCCCAGGCCCACGTCCCTCATAAACGTGAGACGCTGGCGGATTTCCTTTAGAATCTGCCGCGCGATGACGGCCTTTTCGCGGGAAAAGCGCAGCTTGTGGAAGAAATCGTACGCGGCTTCAACCGTCATCGCGGTTACTTCGTGGATGGGCTTGCCGCCTACCTTTACGCTTCTGACTTCGGGCCTGAGGCGTGCGCCGCCGCAGTCGGGGCAGGGCAGCTCGCTCATATAGCCGTGAAGGCGGCTCTTTACGAACGCGCTCTCGGTTCGGTTGAAGCGGCGGGTGAGGTTCGGGATGACCCCTTCGAACGCCGCGCCGTACTTGGTGCGGTCCTTTTCGGTGGTGCCGTTGACGAGAATGCTTTTGAGATTCTTGTCGAGGTTTTCAATGGGTATTTTGAGGTCCGCGCCGAAATCGCGCGCGAAGCGCCTGAGAATCCGGTTGTACCAGATGGCCATCCGCTTGCCGCCGCGCCGCCAGGCTTCTACCGCGCCTTCCTTGAGGCTCAGCGTCCAGTCCGGGATGATGAGGTCCGGGTCGAACTCCATCCGCGTTCCCAGGCCGCCGCACGTGGGGCAGGCGCCGTAGGGGCTGTTGAAGGAGAACATCCGTGGCGAGAGCTCCTCGATGGAGATCATACAGTGCGGGCAGGCGTAGAGCTCGCTGTAGACCTTGTCGGACCACCTCGACTTTCTCCGGCGGGACACGATGGCTATGCCGGAACCCATCCGCAGGGCAAGCTCGATCGAATCGGAAAGGCGGGATTCCATACTTTTTTGAACCATAAGCCGGTCAATGACGACCTCTATCGTGTGTTTCCTGCGCTTGTCGAAGCGGCCTACTTGGTCGATGTCGGTGACCTTTCCGTCGAGCCTCACCCGCACGAAGCCCTCGCGCCTTGCCGCCTGGAGGACTTCGCGGTGCTCTCCCTTTCGCCCGCGCACAAGCGGAGCGAGGATCATAATACGCGTGCCGGGGTCATTTTTCGCGAGGATGTCGTCGACGATTTGCTGTGGGGTCTGCTGGGTTATCCGCCTGCCGCAGATGTAGCAGTAGGGTACGCCGACCCTGGCGTAGAGGAGGCGCAGGTAGTCGTAGATCTCGGTGGTAGTGGCCACGATGGAGCGCGGCGAAGACATACCGCTGCGTTGCTCGATGGAAATGGTGGGCGGCAGGCCTTCGATGTACTCGACGTCGGGCTTTTGCATCTGTTCGAGAAACTGCCTGGCGTATGCCGAAAGGCTCTCCACGTAGCGCCGTTGCCCCTCGGCATATATCGTGTCAAATGCCAACGACGATTTACCGGACCCGGAAAGGCCCGTTACGACGACGAACTTGTCCCTGGGGATGTCCACGTCGATGTTCTTGAGGTTGTGTTCCCGCGCGCCTCGGATGCGAATGAACTTCCTGGCCATATCTCTCCCTGCGCCCGCCGCAGTGGAATATCGTACGCGCTGCAAACCAGTTATAATACCCGCGGGAAACGCCGTTTTCAAGGCAGATGGGGGGCTTCGCCCCCCTTTTGCTACGGGGGCCACGGGCGTTGCCCGAGGCAATCAACTAACCTTCCGCGGGCGAGGCATGCCTCGCCCCTACGGATGGCAATGTAGCACGGGTGGCTTGTCCACCAGTGGAAGGCTTCGCGAAGCGGAAGAAGTGGTGGGCAGGGGCGGATTTGAACCGCCGACACCGGGATTTTCAATCCCGTGCTCTACCAACTGAGCTACCTGCCCACGTCACGTGTTCTTGCCGGCTGCGCGGGTGTGCATTAGGCTCGAACCCGCAGATGACGGCCGTGTTTCACGGAAGAAAAATATGCTACCGGCCGCCCCTCTTGCCGTCAAGCACTTTTAGCGGTCCCGCAATCCCCGGGATGGTTGCCGCCGCCCGGGCGCGCGGCTTAGTGCCGGATCGCCGCGACAGCGCCGCCTCCGCCTTCTCAGGCGTTGCCGAGGGGAGGCGCGCCGGCCTTCCTGGCCTGCAGCACCTGTCTGTCCTTTTCTATCTGGGCCGCGAGCGCTTCCGGGGAGTCAAAGGCCGCCTCGGGCCTTAGGTACTGGGCCATTTCCACCTCGACCGTGCGACCGTAAAGGCTCGTGCCGCTGTACCCGTCGATATAAACTTCCACACACTTGCGCTGTTTCCGGCCCTTCTCGGCGAACGTGGGGTTCACGCCGATATTGACCAGGCCCCAGAGGGTTTCACCTTCGGCGAGCGCCCGGCAGATGTAGACGCCGGCCGGGGGGGTCGCCTCGTGATGGAGGTTGAGGTTTGCCGTCGGGAAGCCGAGTTTCCTGCCGCGCCCGGTCCCGTGAACGATCGTACCGCGCAGCGTCACCGGCCGGCCGAGGAGGACGGATGCCTTTTCCAGGTCGCCGGCTTCAATAAGCCCACGGATGCGCGTGCTGGAGACAGGGGCACCGTCGATAACCAGCGGCGCCACCGTGCGCACGTCGAAACCCAGCCTGCCGCCGAGCTCGCCGAGCAGCCGCGCATTTCCCCGGCCGCCGCGGCCGAACCGGCAGTTGTATCCCAGGACCACGCCGCTTGTGCCCAGGGCTTCCACGAGGACCTGTTGCGCGAAATCCTCCGCTTCCATATCCACAAGTTCCCTGTCGAAGTGGAGCACTAAGCATACGTCAATGCCCGTCTGGGATACAAGATGCAGCTTGTGTTCGAGCGACGTTATTGAGTCGGGAGGGCTGCCCTTGAGAAGCGTCTCCGGGTGGCGGTCGAACGTGATGACGATGGAGGTACCGGCTGTTTGGCGCGCCCATTGGAGAGTCTCGGCCAGCACGGTCTGATGGCCTCGGTGAACGCCGTCGAAGACGCCTATGGTGGCAATCGGCGAGTTGAGATGCCTGGCGCTCTTGAGGGCGAAGATGGTTTCCATTGCTGCGACCGCTCCCCGGGCTCCTACAGGCCCTGGGGTTCCGGCTCCTCTTCGCCTTCTTCCCCGGAGTCTTTTGCCGTCTGGATGTCGGCTCGCTTCAAGAGGTCTTCCTTCCAGCGATCAACGAAGGCCTGCCTCCCGGCGTAGGAGGTCCAGAGCCTGAGGTACCTCTTGCTCCTGTCGAACTCCTCGACGCCGGGTTCCCGGCGCTCGATTACCTGGAAAACGATGGCTATGTTCCCGTCGAGAACAGGGCCGCCGAAGGCGCTTTTCTCCACATCCACGGCCGCTTCGAGGAGGGCGGGAGACCCCGCCTCGCCGGAGACTTCCGTTTCCTCGATGTCGTATTCGGCGCCCGTTTCAGCGGCCTGCCAGCCGCCTGTTTTTATCCGGTCGAGTATTGTCCGGGCCTCGGCCTGGGCCAGCTCGTCGGCCTTGCCGGTTATGTAATCGGCCTTTACCTGGGATTTTACCTCCTCCAGGGCCGGCTCGCGGGCGAGATCCAGGGACATCACCCGGTATAGAAAGTGCCCCTCAGGTCCTTTTGCATCCTTCAAGCTGTCGAAGGAGTCCTCCCTCCGGCCGGGCGAACCCTCCTCGGGGAATATGTCCTGCATAATGGGGACGCGGGCCCGGTCCATTTTCACCGTTGCGTCCGCAATCTTTCCGAGTTTCTTCGGATCATTCTTGGAGAAGGGGCCGACTTTGAAGTACTTGAGGCCGTATCTTTTTGCGAGCTCCTCGAGGTTCTTGTTTTCCTGCTGGAGGTAGTCGGCATAGATGTCGCTAAGCAGCGCGTTTATCCTGCTTTCGACGAGTTTGCCCTTTATCTGGTCGGTCACATCCGAGAGTGCCTTGTAGCGCGGCTCGGAGGAATCGGCGACAGGCGATGCCTCGGCGTTGGCGGGGCCGGGCTCGGTCGCCGCAGCGGTGTCGCCTGAGGTCTCTTCGGCTTCGGGCTTCGGGGGTGTTTCTGCCGATTCGTCCGTCTCCTCGGCCGCCTCGGTGTCCGTATTCTGTCCAGCTTCACCGAGGTCCTGCTCTTCGAGCGGCAATAGGAACTCCTCAACCTTGTTTTCCTCGTAGTACTGCAGGATTTGGTCGTCGGAGATCGTGATGACGTCGGCAACGTCGTCCTTGAGGAGGGCTGCGTATTCGACTGTCGCGTGCGGCGGGATCGTGTAAGCCGAAGAGTTATCCTGGTAGTAAGCGGCCAGGTCGTCATCACCGGGTGCGGGGACCTCTTTTACGAAGTCTCCAGCGGGGACGGCGAGCGTCTTGAGCTTGACCTCGAGGCGCATCTCGACGAATTTCTGCCACAGCTCGGCGTCGGAAGGCTGGTACACCCCGGCGACGATTTCCAGCAGCTTCATCGCGCCAAGCTGCTTGCGCATAGCCAGCCTGACGGCCTCGTCGCCGAGGCGCAGGCGTTCCAGAAGCATTGTGTATGCAGCGTCGAGATTTTCCTGCCGGGCTTTCGTGTGGAGCCCCACCCACTGGCGCAGGCCCTCGGTCACTTCTTCCCGGGTCACCTTGACGCCGAGCCGGTCGGCTTCGTGTTGCATTGCCAGGAAGAGCCACACGTCGTTTTTGCTCGGCTGCTCTCCCAGGCGCATTATTCGGACGAGGTCCGACGCCAGGGTGTATTCCCTGCGCGTCACTTTCCTGCCGAACATCTTCCCTTCAACCTGTTCCGGGGACAAAAGACTCATAATTGCGCCCCCGACAAACCAGGTAATCATCAGCGCAACGCCGAGAATCAGGATAAGCTTGCCCTGGTGCTTGCGGAAGAAATGCATACCAAAAGCCATAGAACGGTGCTCCCGGGCCTGAAGCCCTCAAGATGCCGCCGGCTTGACGACGACACCAAGCTCACTATACTCTTTCAGGCGAACCTCGAAAACCGCCCATTCTATTTTGCTTCGGGGTTCTTGCAAGGAGTTTCTGCCCCGCACCCGCCGGCGGTCGGCCCGGTGCGGAGCGCCCGCCGGGTCGGGGTCTCGATGCTTTTGACCGGTGTGGTATCCTTGCCCTTGGATGGCTTCTCGAGAGCAACCTATGTCCAGATCACTTGTAATAGTAGAATCTTCCGCCAAGGCGAAAACCATAGGAAGGTACCTCGGCAAGGACTTCGAGGTGCTGGCCTGTATGGGTCACATACGGGATCTGCCCAAGAAGAACCTCGGCGTCGACCTGGAAAATGACTTTCGCCCTTCTTACGAACTCCTTTCCGGCAGCAAGAAAATCGTTTCCGCGCTCAAAAAGAAGGCCGCCGCCGCAGACAAGGTCTTCCTTGCCTCCGACCCGGACCGTGAAGGCGAGGCCATCGCCTGGCACTTGAAAGAGGCCCTCAAGCTCCCGGACGAGAAGGCCTTTCGCGTTACGTTCAACGAGATTACCAGGTCCGCCATCCAAAAGGCCTTCAGCGCGCCGGGGAAAATAGCTCTCGACAAGGTCAACGCCCAGCAGGACCGCCGCATCCTCGACCGGCTGGTCGGCTACAAGATAAGCCCCCTGCTGTGGAAGAGGTTTTCCAGCATTTCCACAGGCGGCCCCAAGGGCAAGCGCGCGGGACTCTCCGCCGGGAGGGTCCAGAGCGTTGCGGTGCGCCTCATCGTTGAGCGGGAGCGCGAGATTGCGGCTTTCAATCCGAAGGAATTCTGGCGCATCGCGGTTTTGCTGTCGGCTGACGGCCAGCAGTTCGAGGCCGAGATCGACCTGAAAGAAGGTAAGAAGCTCGAAGTCCCCGACGGGAAAACCGCCGGCGACATCCTCAAGGACCTCGAAGGCGCCGACTATGTCGTCGCCTCCGTCGAAAGCAAGGAAACCAAGAGCAACCCCTCGCCGCCTTTCACCACAAGCACCCTCCAGCAGGCCGCCTCCACGTGGCTGAGGTTCCCAGCGAAAAAGACTATGATGCTGGCCCAGCAGCTCTACCAGGGCGTCGGCCTCGGCGACGAGGGGCAAACGGCGCTGATTACCTATATGAGAACCGACAGCGTCCGGGTATCTTCCGAGGCGGTGACGGCCTTCAGGGATCATATCTTACAGAATTTCGACAAGGCCTACCTGTCGCCCAAGCCCCGCGCCTACCGTTCCAAGAAGGGCGCGCAGGAGGCCCACGAGGCCGTCCGCCCGACATATGTCGACCACACGCCCGAAAGCGTCAGGCCCTATCTGACGGCCGACCAGTTCAGTCTTTACGATCTCATCTGGCGTCGTGCCGTGGCCTCCCAGATGGCCTCCGCCAGGTTCAACATCACCACCGCACAGATATCCGCCGCAGGCTACACCTTCGTCGCCAAGGGCAGAACCGTGGTCTTCGATGGGCACTCGGTTCTGGCGAGCGGAAAGAATGACGAGGACACGCTGCTGCCGCCGCTCTCAAAAGCGCAGAAGCTCGATTTCGTTGAACTCACGTCACAACAGAAATTCACCCAGCCGCCGCCGCGCTACACCGAGGCGGCCCTTGTCCGCACCCTCGAAAAGGAGGGTATCGGCCGGCCGTCAACCTACGCCACGATTATTTCCACTATCCAGAAAAACTATGTCGTCCTCCAGAAAAGAGCGTTCCGGCCGAACGCCCTGGGTATTTTTGTCACCGACAAGCTCATAAAGCACTTCCCGAAGATACTGGACATCAAGTTCACCAGACACCTGGAGGACGAACTCGACGAGGTTGAGTCCGGCGTGACGGATTGGATAGAAGTCCTGCAAGAATTTTACAAGCATTTTGGAAAAAGCCTCCTGGATGCCGCCGACGGGATGCAGTCCTTTGAGGAAACCGACGAAATATGCCCCGTATGCGGCAAGCCTCTCGTAAGACGTGTCTCCAGGGCCGGCCTGTATCTTGCCTGCAGCGACTACCCCGACTGCAAGTATACAAGAAACCTCTCCCTGACCGGCCAGGAGATATCAGCCGACATCGAAGGGAAGAAATGCCCCTTGTGCGGCAAGCCTCTGGCCGTCCGCGGCGGGCCGCGAGGGCCGTTCGTGGGCTGCGCCGGATACCCTGAGTGCAAGTACGTCGCCCAGATTGACGACCCGGAAGGCGGCGCTCGTCCCGCCGAGGGGCCAAAGGAGGGGCAAGTGCCCGAAAAAACGTGTCCCGAGTGCGGAAAGCCGATGATAAGGCGCAGCGGAAAGCGCGGGGATTTCTGGGGTTGCACCGGCTACCCGGAATGCAAGCACACCGAGTCCATCGAGGCGGAGTCTTCCCCGGGGAAAACCGCCGAAGAAGAAATTCCCGAAAAGAAATGCCCCAACTGCGGCAAGACGCTCGTCCTCAAGAAAGGCCGCAGGGGGCCGTTTCTCGCCTGCCCGGGTTACCCTGAATGCAAGTACACCGAGTCGATAAAGGGTGTCGGCGGCAAGAAGGGCTCTCCCGGCAAGAGGAGCGCTCCCGAAAAAGTGGGCAGGAAATGCCCCGAGTGCGGCAAGGATCTCCTCTGGCGAAAAGGCCCGCGAGGAAAGTTCATAGGCTGCAGCGGATTCCCAAAGTGCCGCTACACCGAAAACCCCGAGGGAGACGACTGACACTGCAGTGTAGTCCGGCCCGAGGTGCCTCTCGCCCCTTGTCCGCAAATGTGCTTAGTTCGCAGAACCTGCGTAATCCGTGATAATGCCGCAGAACAGGACCCAGTCCCGCACGCTTCCCATATGGTCCCGTGGCCGAAAGGGCACAGCGGCGGCGAGCCGGTCTGTTTTGTCTTGACTAATTTCTCGCGGTGACCTACTATCAACCGGAACAGCAGCCAATCTTCGAAGTTCGCAGGAGGGATGTATGGAGACTATCGGCTACACGGCAGAGCCCCCTGGGCTTCACGTTCGGCCGGCACCGCCGCCAAAGAAACCCAGCACCGCCTGGAAGGTCGTAAAATGGCTTCTCGTTGCCGGTCTGGTTGCGGTATGCGGGGTGTCGGGTTTCTTCAATATGATATTTTTAACGGGCCTGTCGTCCTCGGTTGCCTCGCACGGGAAGATCATAGAGGAGCACGTCTCGGGCGCGTCGGGTTTTTCTGTTTCATCGAAGGTGGCGATCGTGTCGGCGCACGACGTGCTGCTGGGCAGCGAGGATTCCGGCTCTGCTGCGTGGATTATCCGGCAGCTGGCCCACGCACGGGAGGATTCAAAGGTAAAGGCGATAATCCTCGACGTCGACACCCCTGGCGGCGGCATCACCGCCTGCGACATAATTCACAGAAAGATAACCGATCTCCAGAAGGGCGGAACAAAGGTCATAGTCCTTATGCGCAACATCGCGGCCTCCGGCGGCTACTACATCAGCGCGCCGGCCGACCTCATCATCGCCCATCCCACCAGCATCACCGGCAGTATCGGCGTGATCGTTTCCAGCTACAATGTCGAGAGCCTCTTCGAGAAGATCGGCGTCCGCAGCGTGGTCTTCAAGAGCGGCCCGCACAAGGACATCCTGAGCCCCTACCGTGCCATTTCCGACGAGGAAAGGGAGATTCTGCAGACGGTCGTCGACGAGATGTTCACCCGTTTCAAGGACGTCGTGCAGAAGGGCAGGAACCTCACCGACGAGGAGCTCGAAGCCGCCACCGACGGCTCGATCATCACCGCGGACAAGGCTATGGATCTTGGACTTATCGACCAGATAGGCTACTTCACGGACGCCGAGAAGGCCGCGAGAAAGGCCGCCGGCGCGAGCGGCGTGGAGGTCGTGCGATACAATAAGCCGCCCACGTTGAGTGACGTGCTTTTCAGCAGCAGCCAGTCGGCGGCATCAGATTTCCAAGAGCGGCTGGACCGCCTGACGAAAACATTGCAGCCCGGTTTCTATTACCTCTGGCCGGGCCCCTGAGCGTTTCCGGCCACGGCGTGGCGGTTGTGCGGAGGCGGTGGGTCTGTCCGTCCGGTGTGCCGCTGCGGGTCCTGTTTGAAGATTTCCGTAGGAGGAGGCTTTCTTGTCTCGAGGCACCAAGAGCTCTCCCGCCGACAGTAATCCCGGCGCTTGTCCCCGGCAAGAGGATAAGCGCCCGGCGTGGCGGGACCTGTTGCACTTGGGCGGCGCTCATCGGCTGCTGCGGCCGCGCTTTGACCGAGTGCTCATCCTGGGGGTCTTCCTCGCATTCTTGAGTCTTTACCTGCCGTGGCTTCCGGGTCTTTACAGCGCGGTTCCGGGCTGGAAGGTGCCGTACTGTGCACCGAGTGTTTCACTCGATGTGATTCGCCACCTCGAAGCGGTGAAGCGTCCGGAGAGTCTTTTTCTCTTGAGCCTCGTCGGCGTGATAGCCCTTGTCTTCAGTCGCACGAGCCGCTATGCCGGCGTACGGGACTTTGTGGCGGCCATAATCCTCGCCGCCGGCGGCGGATATGCGCTCATCTATTTTGCCGACGAGTGGGGCTGGTGTCTTCTTTACAACTATGTGGGGCCCTACGCGGCGTTTACGGCGCTGGCGCTGGTGGTCCTGGCCGGAGTGCGCCGGACGACGTTCGTGCCCTGGGTGCCCGTCAGCAGGGCGTTGCTGCTTCTTGCGTCGGCGTTTCTCATAACGGGATGGTTTATGCCGTGGTCGCTGGATCACAGCGGCGTGATGCTGCTGTTGGCCTCGAAGCAGTTCTACTGGCTCGGTTCACTCAAGATTTACACGGTGCTTATGCCGATATTCCCGCTTCTGGGCGTTGCGGCGTTCCTTTCCGCGTTTATTGACCTGCCTGCACTGCCGGCGTTTGTCCGCAGGGGGTGGCCGCTTAGTTTCGGCCTGGCCACGCTTATCTATTTCCGCGCCGTCTGGGCTGCGTATCTTGTCGGCTTTCCGCTGGGTTCCTGGGGGACGCTCACGGGGCTGACGCTCCTTACGGCCGCCGGGATTTTCCATGTCCTGCCGCGCAGGCCGTTTCTCGCGAAGGCCCTCCTGCTGGTATTTGTCGCCGCCGATGCGGCCGTATGGATTTCGTTCTTGAGCGGCGGGCGGTTGCTGGCGCTTACCGGCGAATTCCTGAGCGTCCCTGGGCCGTTCGGGCTTTGAGTCGAAGGGGATTGGTTATGCGTCAAAGGGTGTTCGTAATTGCACTGCTCCTGGCAGCCGTGGCCGTTGCTCCGGGACTGGCCGATGGGCAGGACGCCGACCCCGCCGCCGGGCGGCCGCCACAGACGCCCCTTTCCCAGCAGCAGTCCCTCAAAAGTCTGATGGCGCTCTTCATCATCACCTTCATCATATTGCTGCTTATGATCTGCGCCTTTGTGATTTTCAGCGTGATGCTGCGCAAGCGCCTCGCAGCACTGGAAAAGCGCGAGCCGACAGGGCCTACAGAGCTTGAGGACCTGTGGTGGCAGACCAACCTTCCCGAATCCTCCGACGAGAAAAAAACCGAGTAGCCGCGCCATCGGTTCACCGAAAACGAAAAGCGCTGTCCCCCGTAGGCGCAATACCAACCGGGGAAACCCTTATCCGGGCGTTCGGCGTGCCTTCCAACGGCAAAAAAAGGCCAGCAGCGGCTGCTCCCCAACAGGGGGAAGGGAGTGCCTGCCTGCTGGCCGGCTGTCGGGACAGTCGGCTGCCGTCGATTTCGTGCCGGTCTTCCCGGGCCCTCCCGGATGCAACCCGGGATACCACCGCTCCGATTGGAGGGTATTTAACCGGAAAGCAGCGGTCTAACCGGCACGAACCTCCTGCAACACAACTATCCTGCGAGGGGGCTAAGTTGTCACGCATTACAGCGCACAAAGTGATACACCGTCCCCGGCAGGTGGTTGCAGAAAATCCTGCGCCCGGAGACGGCACGGCCGAGACTGTGCGGATCTCATAGGAACGCGGCCGCCTGCCCGTAACTGTCCCAGGGGATGTGTTCGGCGACAAGGCTGCGCTCTCCACAGCCACCGGTGCCACACAACAGCCACGTTTCCGCGTAGGGCGCGGCTTGCCGCGCGCGGAATAAACACTGTAGGGGCGAGGCACGCCTGGCTCGCGGAAGGTCAAGTGATTGCCACGGGCAACGCCCGTGGCCCCCCGTAGCAAAGAGGGGGCGAAGCCCTCTGAGTCCCTTGACGCATTGCCCCGGGGTCAATATACTCCCTGACACGGGAGGGGCCGATTATGGAACAAACGCCTTACATACTTGCCATCAGTTCGGATTTCACGCGCCTGGAAGTGGGGCTGGTAGACACCGCCGGACGTGTCGCCGCCATACAGAGCGCGCCGGTACGGCTGGTTTCGAAGGCCACCGGGCAGGTCTACATCGACCCGCTTGGCCTGGTGCGCACCGCCGGCTCGGCCGTCAAGGCGCTCCTTGAACTAAAACCCCGCGAGGCTCGCCGGATCGTCGGCGTGGGGCTTATCGGCAGAAGCCCCGCAGTATGTCTCGCGGACACCTCCGGGCCGAAAATGCCCTTCATCCTCCCGAACAGCGCCGATGGCCGGCAGGATGCCGCATCACCGGATGTGTCGTGGGACGAGGTATACGAGAAGACGGGCCTGACCCTCCAGCACTCGCCCATCCCGCACGTATTGAGAAACGCCGTCGCAAAAATCCCCGGCAAGATGCTCACTCCCAAGGACTTCCTCAAGTGGGCCCTCACAGGCGAGTTCACGACCGACCCTCTCGATGCGCAGCGCACCCTGCTGTGGAACCTGGCACAGCGCGAGTGGTCAGCGGACCTCTGCGGCATCTTCGGCGTTGACGCCGACAACCTGCCTGACGTTGTCGCCGCAACCTCGCACGCCGGGAACATTACCTCCCAGGCAAGCCGGGCCACCGGTCTCAAGGAAGGCCTGCCGGTCGCCTGCGGTATGGGTGACTGGGGCGAGTACCTCGGCGCCGGCGCGTTCGAAGCCTCGGACGCCTTCGAGCACATCGGGACCACGGGAGCCTTCTACGGTGTCACCGACGTGCGCCCGTTGCCGGAAACCCGCCTCGACGTGCGCCCGCACGTCAATGAAGGCCTGTACCTTGCCGGGCGCGAGGGGCTTCCGGGGGGCACCTGTCTCGAGTGGCTTCTCAAGAAGAGCCACCTTGCGCGTTCGGGCGAGATAGACTGGCCCCAGGCCGAGGAGGAGCTGGAGGCCGCCGCGGCTATGGGTCGGCCGGAAAACGTCCTCTTTTTCCCGAGCCTCTCGGGCCAGGCGGGCCAGGTATCCCAGGCCGCCTTCCTCAATCTCCACATCGAGGACAGTCTCACGAGCCTCATCCAGGGCCTGATGGAGGGGATTTTTTTCAACCTTAAGGCCGTTGCCGAAGAGCTGCGAGCCGTCCCCTGGACCTTCGGCGCCGTCTATACGACCGGCCAGATAGGTTTCAAGCACGCACCCCGCAGGATGAGGGCGCACATCTACGGCCGGCGCGTGCACGCCGGCAGGACGCCGGGGGCCAACACCATCTGTGCCGCCCTCGTGGGCGCGGTGGCCTGCGGCGCCTACGCCACACTTGAAGAGGCCCGGTCGGGTATGCTCAACATCGACGGCGGCACCTCCCCCGACGAATACACCAAGGATCTCTACGAGGCTCACTACGCCTCGTGGGTCGGCACGCGGGACTTCCTCGCCACGCAGACACGTTCCTGAGGCCCGTCTATCCGCCCGGGGCCAGTTTCCGCGTAGACTCCACGGCCTGGCGCAGCTCGTCCGGCGTGAGCCGCTTTAGAGTCCCGTCGAGAAAGACGACGCCCGGCTTTTCCCTATGGGCCGGGCCGTTTTCATAGACGAGCACGACGCTTGCCCGTGCGTCTTGCGGCACCGAGGAGATGTCCAGGCCGGCCACCGTGGCGTACGAGGGGCCCTTGGGGGACGGATGTGCGGGGCACCTGGTCACCAGCGGTGCGAACCGGTAATCAGTTTTCTTGTCAAGTTTCTCCGGCACCTTGCCGTCGTGGAATTCGGCGTACCTTTTCACTGATGCGGCCAGTTCCCGAAGGTTCCTGCCGCAGGCGGTTTCGAGGAGCGCCTCCGAGGGGTTCTCCGGAAGGTCGAGCCATCCGCCGACCTGCTCGGCCACCTCGGCGTCTGTGAGGTTCATAATCATTTTGTTGCCGAAAAGCACCAACCTGCCGTCCGTGCCGCCCTCCTTCGAAAAGGCGAGAATGAGCCTGGGGTCGTCATTGTCGCCGAGACCGGGGACACAGGTAAAGCGCGCCGGGTCCACCCGGTCGCCGGGCGAGAGGTAGCCCATCCTGTTGAGCGTTTCGATGTCATTCGAGAATGCCCCGTCCCAATCGGCGCTGTACATTGCCATCGCGAGGCCGAGGTTCTTGAGATCGCTTTCCCGAGGTTGGGCCGCTTCCGGCCGGGGTGCGCCTTCGGGGGGGTGTTGGGCGAACCAGTACGCCAGAGCCGCCCCGGTGACACCGCCGACATAGCCGGTACGAAGCGTCCCCACCGGCCCGTACTCGCTTGCCCTTATGGTTTTTTGGGAGACGCTGACGGAGTCGGCTATGGCGAAGAGGTGCCTGGATACGGCCTGGGTAGGCGGCATCAGGAACTGGTCGATAGGGGTATCGGTGCCCAGCTGAGCGAGCACGAGAGGCATCACGAGCGGCAGCAACGAGTAGGTGTTTTCAAATATGACTTTCACATCCGCATACGAGGCGGCGGCGTTGGGTGTGCCGGCGAAGGCGGCGGCCTTTGTGTAGTAGTGGTTGTCGAAGATGGAGCGCACCTTCTTGCCGGAGAGCGAAAGGGCGTTTTTGACGCTTTGGGCATTCATCGCGAAAACGAGCCACCCGTCGGAAACGGCCAGGGCGGGTGCCACCTGCACCATAGGCCCGAGGGTTATCCCGGCCTGGTATATATTGGTATCACCAAAGGTCTCGTCGGCAAACGAAAACGTCATCGGCGTATTGGCCGGTGGTGGTCCGCGCAGGTTCAGTGTGTACTCTTGCTGGTGTTCCTGGAGGTAGCTCCAGCACGCGGCAAGGGCCTTGCCGAAGCGTTCGTCGTCGGTCAGTTCCACCATCATCACCTGCTGGCCGAGGCCGCCGGAAAACCCGATGCCCAGTATCCCGGACGGCAGAGGTTCGTAGGCAACGACGTTCTTGCCGAGGCTCCCGATAAGGTCCGCGCGCAGGTTGACGCCGACGAGCCCTTCGATTTCCAGAACCCGCTGACTGAAAGCCCCAACGGCCTCCTCCGGCGCGGCCGCCTTTACGGCCACCGACAGCCAAGCGTACAGGGCGGCGAAATCCGCCCGGCACCAGGACGCCGAAAGCGCCTCCGCCGGCACCTTCGAAAAGACCCTGTGGTAGTCCTCGTCGGACGGCTCGATCGCGGCGAAGACGCCCCTCCTGCCTTCCGGGAAGTACATAAGCGCCTTGTCGAGAAATCCGCCCCCTAGCGGATGCGACGAGTAGAGTGCCGCGGCGAGGCTTGAAAGCCCGATCTCATGGAGGGCGTGTGCCGCCTCAGGGGGCATCAGCGGTTCGACCAGGGCCAGGATATCCCGTACGTTCACGTAGGCCACCAGCTCCGCCTGCTCCACGCCCCCGAGCGTCAGGCACTTGAGATATTGCGCGTCGCCGGCGAGGTTCTCGGCCCTGCCGGAAAAGAGACCCCCGCAGACGGTCTTTAGAGCCTCCAGCGAGGAGGAGAAAACGAAATGCTCCCCGGCCACGGCATAGGCGAAATCCACCTGGGGAGAGCTCCCAACCGTCGCCGTTGTGCCTGGGATATCGACTTGTTTCCATTCGACCGGCAACTGAGCCACAAGTTCCGCGTAAAACTGCTTGAACTCCTCGGCCCTCTCGCCGAACTCAAGGATGACGGCGAGAGCCGCGCCGCTACGGGCGTCAGGCAAGACCACCAGCGCCGCCTCGCCTTCGCAGAAATCGGCGAAATCGCTTATGTCCTTTCCGGTCACATTTTTGTACGCCTCGAGTGCGTTGCCAAGCGCCGGAAAGCCCTCTTTTATGAACTTCTGCACCGATTCCTCGGCCATAATCCGCGCGTAGGCGCTGTCGGCGCTTCCGCCGCGAAGGGTCTTGACGCTTGGGATGTTCACGAAGACAAGTACGTCCGGCCCGAGAGCCTCGGCCACCTCGGCGGCGCTTAGCAGGGGCGCCGTTGCCCCCAGCACCACGAGCCAGGTTGCAGCAACACACACCGATCGCAGTTTCTTCGACACAGTTTCACTCCCGCAAAAAAAGGGCTTTTTCGACATCCGGTATCCGGTCAGCGGATATTCCGCGAATCTATGCATATTTTCTGCAAGTATAAGAGATGTATAAGACTTCTGGCAAGGCAATTCCATACAGGGCTGTTGCTCCTGTGGCGCCGGGGGCTACAATTCAGGATAATTGCCGGGCATAATGGGCACAATTGGTGAATACTGACGTCCGCGCGGTGGCCCAGCGAGGTGTGGAGCGCCTATGCAGGTCGAATTTTTCAAGCACAATATAGACGAGGGCGACATAGCCAACGCCGCCGAGGCGCTGCGGGGCACCTTTCTGACGACGGGCGCCTGGGTTGAGCGCTTCGAGCGGGACCTGGCCGAGTTTACGGGCAGGTCCTTTGCCGTGGGGCTTACGAGCGGCACTGCGGGGCTTCACTTGGCGCTTTCGGCGCTTGGCGTGGGCCCCGGGGACGAGGTCATAACCACCCCGATGTCGTTTGTCGCGACGGCAAACGCCGTTATCCTGTCAGGGGCAAGGCCCGTTTTCGTGGACGTTGAGCCGGAGACGGGAAACCTCGACGCCGGCCTTGTAGAGGCGGCCGTTACTGACAGGACGAAGGCCATCCTGCCGGTTCACCTCTACGGGGTGATGTGCGATATGAAACGGCTCGGCGAAGTCGCCCGGCGTCGCGGCCTCTTTCTGGTGGAGGACGCAGCGCACGCGCTCGAGGCGAGGCGTGACGGCATTGCCCCCGGCGAGGTTTCCAACGCGGCGGTACTTAGCTTCTACGCCACCAAGAGCATCACGTCGGGCGAGGGAGGGGCGGTGGTGACCGATGACGCCGACCTGGCCGCGCGTCTCAGGATACTGAGGCTTCACGGGATGTCGAAGGGCGCCGCCGAGCGCCACGGCGGGCCCTGGGAGCACTACGATATGCCGGTTGTCGGCTGGAAGTACAATATGTCGAACATCCAGGCGGCCATCCTTGTGGGCCAGCTGCCAAGGGTTCATGCTATGAGGGCCAGGCGCGAGGAGATTGCGGGCCGCTACCGGGAGGGCCTGGCGGGCATCTCGGGCCTCGCTGCCCCTTCAATCCCGCAGGGGTGTCTTTCGGCGCATCATCTTTTCACGATCCACGTCGCGCCTTGCCGGCGCGACGCGGTCCTTGCGGATCTCGTGGCCGGGGGCATAGGCGTAGCGGTCAACTACCGCGCCATCCACCTGATGAAGTACTACCGCGAGACGTTCTCTTTTGCCGAGGGGATGTTTCCGGCGGCCGAGGCCATCGGCGCATCCACCATTTCGCTGCCGCTCTACCCGAAACTGACCGACGAGGAGGTTGATTACGTCATCGGGGCGGTCAGGGAATCGATAAAAGGGTAGGCCGGTTCCTCATTCGGCTTGATTTGTCGCAGGGTCGCTGTATGTTAGAGGCTCAAAGTAGCACGGCGTGGGAGGGGGCATATGCCAGGGTGGCTCGGCAAGATCGGCGACTTCTTCAGTAAGGACCTTTTCAGCATTTCCGTCTGGAACTACGCCATCTCTTTTGTGATACTCGTCGTCGCCGTGTTCGCGAAGACCGTAACGGCGCGGATTGTCGGCGTGTATCTCAAGAAGCTCGTTGCGCGCACGCGTTTTCGCCTTGACGACGTCCTGATCGAGGCGATGGTCAGGCCCGTTTCCTGGGGGGTGCTGCTTTTCGGGGTCTACGTCGCCCTCCTGCCGTTGGGCCTCACGGACAAGTACGAGAAATTTTTCGGGAAGGCCTTCGAGACGGCGGTGGCGGTCCTGGTGCTGGTGTTTCTGTTGCGCCTTGTTGACGGCCTCGCCGAATACCTCAAACCCAAGGTTGCAAAGACCCGGACGTCGCTCGACGACGCGATACTTCCCGCGATGCGCACGGCGGCGAAGATATTCGTGCTCATCGTGGGGGTCCTCGGCATCCTCTCCAACCTCGATTACCCGATAGCCTCCATCCTTGCGGGCCTGGGCGTCGGGGGGCTGGCGGTAGCCCTTGCAGCGCAGGAGACGCTCTCCAACTGGTTCGGGGCTTTTATGATATTTTCCGACAGGCCCTTTACCGCCGGCGACCGCGTGGTGGTAGGCCAGATCGACGGCTTCATCGAGCAGGTGGGCCTGCGCTCCACGCGCATCCGGACGCTTGAAGGCACCCAGGTG